>JBEIFO010000296.1:0-2945 GCA_040382375.1 Crocinitomicaceae bacterium | reverse complement strand
ATTGATACAAACTTTTCACAACTTATTAATTTTTACAAGGAGTCAAGTGCGAACTTGGCTCCTTTCTCTTATTTTTGAAACCTAACCTTTTTAATTTATCACGATTTATGTCTGAAGCATCTTCTCCGAAAGGTCATCCAAAAGGACTATACCTACTCTTCACCACAGAAATGTGGGAACGCTTTTCTTACTACGGTATGCGAGCGTTGTTCACGCTTTATTTGACCAAGGCCCTATTATTCGACAAAGCACTGGCTTCTGCTATCTATGGCGATTACACTGGATTGGTATACTTAACTCCGCTTATTGGAGGATTCGTGGCCGACCGTTATTGGGGAAATAGAAAGTCAATTATTGTCGGAGGTGTCTTAATGGCAATTGGTCAGCTCTTGATGTTCACGAGTGGAATGTTTTACACCACCCCTTCAAGCGCAACAGCAATTATGCTTCTTGGATTGTTGGCCTTGATCGTTGGTAACGGTTTCTTCAAGCCGAACATTTCAACCATGGTTGGACAATTGTATCCGCAAGGAGACAAGCGTATTGACGCGGCCTTCACCATTTTCTATATGGGTATTAACCTCGGTGCATTCATCGCTCCGCTTGCCTGTGGCGCTGTCGGAGACACTGGAGATCCGGCTGACTTCAAATGGGGATTCCTTGCAGCCTGTATCGGAATGATTTTGAGTTTGATCATTTTCATTTCCATGAAAAACAAATACATCGTTACTCCAGATGGCTCTCCAATTGGTGGTGTGCCTGAAAAGGTTGTTCCTACGATTGATGAAAAAGCAGCATCAGATAAAGTTGGAAATGGTCGCGCATATACGTGGCTTGGTGTATTGGTTACCTTATATGTTATATTCAAAGGAGTTGTCGGATTTGACATTATTGGATCTTTCATTTTCGCGTGTACCGTTGCCGCTCCTGGATACATTATCACAGACCCTTCCCTAGATAAAATTGAACGAAGTCGTATTTGGGTAATCTACATTATCGCTTTCTTCGTTATTGCCTTCTGGGCTGCTTTCGAGCAAGCGGGGGCTTCTTTGACCTTCTTCGCTGAAGAACAAACGGACCGAAACTTATTCGGATGGTTCGATATACCTGCTAGTGCTTTCCAATCGGTGAATCCAATTTTAATTGTTGCTTTAGCTCCGCTATTCGCAATGCTTTGGGTAAGATTAGGAAAGAAAAATCAAGAACCGGCTTCTCCAATGAAACAGTCAATTGGTCTGTTCATGGTAGCTGTTGGATATGTAATTATTGCACTTGTTGTGAAGGACCTAGGGCCTGGTGTTAAAGTTTCAATGGTTTGGTTGTTCAGCTTGTACGCTATTCATACCATGGGAGAGCTTTGCCTTTCTCCTATTGGATTATCCATGGTTGTAAAATTGGCTCCTGTTCGCTACAGTTCATTGCTTATGGGTGTTTGGTTCTTAAGCACCGCCTTGGCCAACAAAGTAGCTGGAGATCTAAGTGGGTACTACCCTGAGGACGTTCATAAAAAATCGGCATACGGCGCTCCAAAATTCGATGCGAATTTCAATGGTTTGGATTCTACCGTTGTTATTGACGCTAACACAAAGTTCTTTGCGAGCAATGCGAAGCCTGGTATGTGGACTGTTGCAACTACCGCTGACAACAAGAAAGAAGCGCCTGAAAAAACGGGAATGGACAAGTTCATGCACAACATGACAGCAGATCCATTGGTAGATTATTTCACTGCAGCTGAAGAAACTGATGTGGTTACCGCTGTTGCTATTCAAGCTGGAGTGACTCCAAAAATTGAAGAGCACAAATTGAAGCAAATCACTCCGAAAGGAGAGAAAACCAAATTCTCAATTGGTGTCAGTGAAGACGCAAATACTGCTTACGTTTTGAAAATGACTCCAGATGAGATCAACAAAGAAAAAATGAATGTGGCCTTCGAAGTTTGGGATTTGAATCCGAAGAAGCCGAGTATTTTCGGACAAGAAATTAAAAACTTGTACGAATTCTTTGTTGTGTTCATTATTCTTGCTGGTGTTGCATCTGTGTTGTTATTCTTCTTAAGCAAGACGCTTTTGAAAATGATGCACGGCCTTCGCTAGTATCCCAAATAATTAGCTGATACAAAAGGGGAACGATAATTGTCGTTCCCCTTTTTTTCAACGAACTTTATTATATTCGCTTTATGAACACTTCAACAAAGTCTATGTCATTCCGTATAATTCTTTCGGCATTCATTTTATCGTTTACATTGAATGCTTGCGGTCAAAACGTGCCTTCTACCATTGCTAAACCCGCCAATGCTCAAATCACTCAATCTGCTGGCGAAGCCTGGGAAACCGACTTAAACAAAGCGATAGCGCTTTCTTACGAAACGAAGAGACCAATCATGTTGTTCTTTACCGGAAGCGATTGGTGCGGATGGTGTATTCGCTTACAAACCGAAGTTTTCAAAACGGAGATTTTCACCAAATGGGCGAAAGAAAACGTGATTTTAGTTGAGTTAGATTACCCTAGAAAAAAGGAACAACCACAAGCCATTAAGGATCAAAATAGAAATTTGCAACAGATGTTCCAAGTACAAGGCTACCCTACTTGTCACTTCGTAATGCCCACTCCCTCTGACGACGGACGCATTAACCTTGCTCCTCTTGGACAAAACGGCTACATGGCTGGTGGTCCGGATGTTTGGATTGCGAAGGTGGAGGAATTTTTGAAGAAAAATTAGGAACTGCGTTGTTGGAACTTCGTTGTTAGAACTTCGTTGTTAGAACTTCGTTGTTAGAACTACATTGTTTGAACTACGTTGTTAGAACTTCGTTGTTAATCTTCCCTTTTCTTACCCTTTTCTTACCTTTTCTTAACTTTTAAAAAGACATTCGCGTAGTATTCGCCAAAGGCATTCGTGCAAAGCACATTAGTCCTTCAGAAATCAGCTAGTCATCTGAAATACT
>JBEIFO010000295.1:0-3020 GCA_040382375.1 Crocinitomicaceae bacterium | reverse complement strand
AAGAAGGAAGAAAATATTCTTGCTTTTTTAAGTTCTGAATACGAGACCACCGTTTGGGCTAGTTTGCTAGAATTAAGCACTTGGGCAGATTCAATAGAGAAAAACGAGTACACGTTGCTAGTCCCCTCAGACGCTGTTTTGCGTAACAAAGGGTTAGATAAATATCAGGCACTAGTTCCTGCGGCGAATAGATCGGAATTGAATAAAGAAATTGGACACCATTTAATTCCAGGGCGCATTTCCTTTGCGAATCTTCCTGACACAGTTTTGAAGAATGTGAATGGGGAGAGTTTAATCTACATTTCTTCCACCAAGAGACTTTCTGAATTTGAGATTACTGCGGTGGAGCGGGAGCTGAAGGTTGGGCGAATTGTAAGGATACGATAGGAACTGCGTAATTGGAAAACCTCCGGTTTTATTCCTACGTCGTAATTCCTATTTCATAATTCCTACTGCGTAATTAGAACTGCGTTGCTATTTCACCGAATGTTTGATCACGAAGTGATTGATCTGAAAGATTGATTCGAAGAATTGATCACGCAGTGATTGATCGCCTTCAGCGATTTAAGCGTAATGTGTCATGAGTTCAATCCGCAACATCCTCAACGCATTTTCAACAGCCGGATTCCCCACTGTAGCTTCCATCTCTAAAACGAAATTGCTCAGGTACGTGCTGTTGTCGTTCGGATTCACCTTCGAATAAGAAACTTTAAATAATTCAGAGATGTCGCTCTTCGCTTGCTGAATACTTGCCCACGTGTGCTCGCTCACATACATCTGCAATGAAACGTTATGATCGAATTCGTCGCGAATGTTGCGAATCATTTCCAACTGCAACAACGTGCAGGTCATGCCCGAACGATTGCTACGTAATACTACACTACTAGGTCGTGATCTTTCCAACATAACAATCAATCGCTCGTATGCAGAAAGACGCAGAGACGCAAGCGCACTTGCATTCGCTTTGCGCAATTCCAATTGCCAGCGCTGTTCATTGTGACGGTGTTGTTTTTCCATAAGGAAGAAAATAATTGTTCCTGCAATGACAATGCTCAAGGCTACCAATAGAAATGTAAGAGATGCGTTCATATTGCAAAGAAACTTCTTAATTGTTGATGGTGCAAATGGTATATTTGAATGTATGAAAAAATATATTCTTCTGCTTCTGTGTGTGTCGACCCTTCAGGTATTTGGACAACCACTTGTGCGCTCGTATACAACGCCGGTAAGTGCAGACGGATTTTATCTACAGAATCCGTGGGCGGGCGGATTGAATTCCTGTCAGTTTTCACGAATAGACGCAAACGGCGACGGTAATAAAGATATTTTTGTTTTCGATCGAATTGGTTCGCGCATTTCGATATTCATAAACATGGGTGATGTCCAAGGTGATACCTATTACAGATACACCCGTGAATACAACGCTGGCTTTCCAACAGGTTTAACTAACTGGGTTTTGCTGCGTGATTACAATTGCGATGGTAAGGAAGATATTTTCGCAAATTATTACAGCGGTATTAAATTATGGAAGAACACCTCTTCAAACGGAGTCTTATCCTTTGAACCTGTCGATAACGGAGCTACGATACAGTCGAATTACGATTTTGGAAGTCCATTCTCGGCACCGATTTATACCGTTAGTCTAGATGTCCCTTCAATTACAGATTACGACAACGATGGAGATTTAGATATTTTTTCATACACTGAACAATCTACAACCGTTTACTTTTTTAAATCCATGCAGTCTGAAGAAGGGAACTGCGAAACAACAAGCTATATCTGTGGAAACAGATGCTACGGCATGTTCGGAGAAAGTCCAGAAAGTTTTTCCATTTTGGAGGGAATTGATTTTAATTGCGGATTTAACGTTGCAGATCCCCGTTCTCAAAACAATTTGCATACAGGAAGTTCGATTTGCTCTATTGATCTAGACAATAACGGAATCAAGGATTTTGTAATCGGCGATGTTTCTGAAAATAATTTAGGAGCCATTTATTTTGAGAATGCATCCAATGGCTTAGACAGTGCAACAACCGTTCAATTTGATTTTCCTGCACAAGTTGGAAATTCTCTTCCTGTGAATTTGCCCTTGTTTCCTTGCGCGTATTACGAGGACGTAAACAACAATGCAGTAGGCGATCTGCTGGTTTCTCCGAATGGCTATGCAACAGCTGAAGACGTGAATAGCGTGTGGTATTACGAGAATATTGGTGGAGAATCGACGCCTAATTTCCAATTTACACAAGACGATTTTCTTCAGCACGATATGATTGAATTGGGTACAGGTGCATATCCTGTTTTGGAAGATGTGAATGGCGATGGATTGAAAGACTTGCTCATTACCAATCGGAAATATTTCGATCCGATCACCCCGAGTAATAACCACACTTCTAGAATCTTTTGTTATTACAACAATGGAACACCAACTGTTCCTTCCTTCGATTTCAATTCGACCAATTGGCTGTCTTTGGCGACGGATACTTTGGATAGCAAATACTTAACATTCGGCGACGATGATGGAGATGGTGACAAAGATTTGTTGATTGGTGTTCAGAACGGATACTTGGTTCGTTATGAAAATGCAGCTGCGATTCCGGGTGGAATCGTGTTTTCAGACAATGGAGAATTGTTGAAAGACAACAACGGGGTAACCATAGACGTTGGTCAATTTGCTACACCGCAGTGGGTAGACTTGAACGATGACGGTTTATTGGATTTGGCAGTGGGAGAGAAGAATGGTAACGTGAATTATTATTCGAACAACGGAAGTTCAACGGCCGCTTCGTATGCTTTTCAAGAAGATACGTTGGGTGGAATGGTAGCCACGAACATCTTGGGAATCTTCGGGTACAGCGTTCCGTATTTTTTCAAGAATGAAGTGAATGAATGGGAAGTTTTGTTGGGAACAGAAACCGGACAGGTGAATCATTTCTCGAATGTATCTGGAAATCTTTTGGGCGATTTCACATTGGACACAACAGACTTCGAAGGCATTAACGAAGGCGAGCGTTGCGCGGTTT
>JBEIFO010000294.1:0-3048 GCA_040382375.1 Crocinitomicaceae bacterium | reverse complement strand
GTTATCCCAATGGAACTGCGCCTTTCCGAAAAACGACCACGTGCTCTGAATGGCAAAGCCGCCAAGATATAAAAAGAAGAAAGCGACAATCAATCCCATCATTCCTTTGTATTGCCCCAGTCGCTTTATACTGGTAAACGGATTTACGCGCTTCCATTCAAAGCTTCTTCTGTTCTCAACAGGATGCGATTCCGGAAGAATAAATACGCCGTAAACGAAATTCAACAAAGACAAAATAGCTGCTGCATAAAACGGAATGCGCTCTCCTAAATCTCCCAACAAGCCGCCAATAACAGGCCCGAGAATAAATCCCAATCCAAAGGCGGCTCCCAACATTCCGAAGTTCTGCGCACGCTTCTCGGGCGTCGATACATCTGCAATGTAAGCGGTGGCCACCGTGAAACTCGCACCCATAATTCCACTTAAAATTCGACCAATAAAAAGAAGCGTAATATTCGGCGCAACGGCCATGAGCAAATAGTCGAGGCCTAAACCCAATAAAGAAATTAAGATAATCGGACGCCTTCCGTAAGAGTCGCTCAATGCGCCCATCATCGGAGAAAAAAAGAATTGCATAAAGGCATAAACACCAATGAGCCATCCACCCCAAGTGGCTGCTTCCGTAATGGTAGTGTGAGTAAGAGAGGCAATAAGATCGGGGAGGACAGGAATAATAATTCCCAATCCGATCACATCAATTAGGATGGTTATAAAAATGAATACCATTCCTGGCTGTCTCGCTTTCAACATATCGGTTGCAAGATTACAACAGAACTATTTCATTCGTGCGGTCTTCAGGTAATTTCCAATGAATGCTTTTTCTGTAAATCCGAAATCGGCGACCGCTAAAAATACCATTTCTTCGTTGCTCAAATTTTGCGACTGGTGCATAGCCCAGCGTGGCACATAAACAATACTTCCCGGTTGAACAGGAACCGTAACGTCATCAATCAATACTTGTCCACTTCCTTTGAAAAACACAAATACAGTTTCGTGAGCGTGCTTATGAAGCTCGTTGTTCTTATTCGCAGATACACGAACAATGCGAGGGTCTAAAACTTCCAAGGGAAAATCTAAACGCTCAACAAAGAAGTCTACATTCAACTTCTCTACCGTGTTTCTGTACAATTCCTTTCCGCTTGCTTTGTCTATGTGCTTTTCAAACAGAGCATCTTCTTCATCAGGAGCTAACGATGTCTTCAACAAAACCGCGTCGGTTAAAGGTTTCAAACGAAGAAACAAAACTTGCTCGTAAGTGAAATCCAATAATTCATGCAAGGTCATGTCTACTTCAATGTCATTCTTTCCTTCTTCAAACAAGGCATTCACCTTCAACTCATCGTCAGTCATTAACGCGTGAAGTGCCCATTGCTTTTCAGTTGAATTCAATTCAGCAATGAATTCGCGCCACTTGTCGGTATCGCTGCGTATCTTGAAAGAACGTATGTAGGCACCCAAGCAATCTTGAATAAAATACTTTTCCTCTTCATCAAAAAAATCGCTCTCGTAGGCTTGTATTAAGGGGTGCTTCATTGTAAAATGCGTGTTGTTTCGTTTTCTAAATTCTGCCAAAATTCTGCACGAAGATCAAGCGCAGTTTCCATTCCTTTTCGAACAAGCTTTGCGTTTTCTTCACTCTGCGAAGCTAGTTCATTTGCTATGGCTAACAAGACTTTTCCGTGCTCATCATCAACTTCGGTGTGCAAGGGGAAAAAGACATAATCTTCAAGGGTGAGCGATGTATGAGTGGAAAGGGATTCTATAATTGGACGATAAACATGCTTCACCACACTTTCCGTCCCCAATCCAATGGCGCCCACCGCTTCCGCTTCGGTGCAATTATCGAGATAATTTAAAAACGATGTTCGCCAGTTTAACACGGCTTCACTCATTTCAAAATTGTAATTCGCACAGATTGCTTTTTTAAATTGTTGAAACAAGATCGGGTGGGGAATTCCAATTACCCATGAATCGTCTATGCCCATGGCACGAATGGCTTGCAAATCATCTTCGTGCAATTGTCCCTTTTCTTCCGCAAGGTTTTCGAGCAAATGTGCTTTGTGCGCTGGGTTCGAAATTTTATCGATAACAGCTTGTAAATACTTTGGGAACCAAACGCTGTAGCCTTCATATTGTGAAGCGAAGTAGGCCAAGGCCTTTTCCATGTTGGAAAACTCACCTTGAGATAATTTCTGTAGATAAGAATGATGAACAGCGTCGTGCTGCAATGCTATGTCTTCCATACTTTTGTTGCAGTGCGAATATAATTGCACTCTTCTTAAACATTCTAATTCTTATTTTGTTAAATCATAATGAAAACAATTTACATCGTCGGATTACTTGTATTAGCACTTTCTTCAGCAGCCGCATTGTCATTGCGCAGCAGATGGCAGAAACCTTCAAAACCAATAGGAACAAACAAAATGAGCTTTTACGATTTAACTATTAATGCCATAGATGGCAAGGTCATGAACATGGCCGATTACAAAGGAAAATATGTGTTGTGTGTGAACGTCGCTTCAAAATGCGGATACACCCCACAGTACGAAGACCTTGAAAAATTATACGAACAATACCAAGGTAAGCTGGTGATTGTGGGTTTCCCTTGCAACCAATTCCTTGGACAAGAGCCGGGAACTAGCGAAGAGATTGTTTCTTTTTGTCAGAAAAATTACGGAGTGACTTTCCCATTAACAGAGAAAATCGATGTGAAAGGAAAGAATCAACATGGCATCTACCAATGGTTAACGCAGAAGTCATTAAACGGAGTAGCAGATGGAACAGTGAAGTGGAACTTCCACAAATTCTTAATCTCTCCTGAAGGAGAATGGTTGGCTGAATTCCCATCAGGTGTTAAACCACTTGATGCTGAGTTAACCTCATTGATTAAATAAGATTACCCATGGTTTGGAATCAATTGAACTCGGTAGAGCAATGGAATGCCATGCTCGAATCGGAAGAGAAGTTTATTGTGTTCAAGCACAGCACACGCTGTAGCATAAGCACCACGGCACTTTCACGCTTTGAACGCGATTGGGATGCGACTTC
>JBEIFO010000293.1:0-3062 GCA_040382375.1 Crocinitomicaceae bacterium | reverse complement strand
TTTCACGCTAGCAGAGAGATACTCTCTGTTCATACGTGCTATGTTTTCAATGCTAATGCTTTTCGGACATTGAACCTCGCAAGCACCAATGTTGCTGCAATTTCCAAATCCTTCTTCATCCATTTGCTTCACCATATTCAATACACGCTCTTTACGCTCCGGATGTCCTTGTGGCAACAAAGCGAATTGAGAAACCTTCGCACTCACGAACAACATAGCTGAACTATTCGGACAAGTCGCTACACAAGCGCCACATCCAATGCAAGTTGCTGCATCGAACGCCTTATCTGCATCATCTTTCGGAATTGGAATCGCATTCGCATCCATGGTTCTTCCTGAAGTATTCACAGAAACGAATCCACCCGATTGAATAATACGATCGAACGCTGCGCGGTCTACCATCAAGTCTTTCACCACGGGGAAACCTTCTGCTCTCCACGGTTCAATGTAGATGGTATCGCCGTCTTTGAACGAACGCATGTGCAATTGACATGTGGTTACACCGCGGTTTGGACCGTGCGCTTCACCGTTAATGAACATGCTGCACATTCCACAAATACCTTCACGGCAATCGTGATCGAACGCAATAGCATCTTCGCCTTTGCGAATAATCTGCTCGTTCAACATGTCAATCATTTCCAAAAAAGACATATCCGGAGATACACCACCCAATTGGTAGTTCTCCATTTTTCCAGCAGCAGTGCTGTTGGACTGACGCCAAACTTTTAGCGTAAGGTTCATGTTTCCGTTGCTCATCTTATTTGTATGATCGTTGTTGAACTTTAATGTTTTCGTAAATCAAATCTTCCTTGTTCAATTTAGGAGCCGAAGGATCTCCTGTAAATTCCCAAGCAGCTACATAGCTATACTTGTCGTCAACACGCAATGCCTCACCTTCTTCTGTTTGGAATTCTTCACGGAAGTGACCACCGCATGATTCGTCGCGATCTAATGCATCTAAACACATTAACTCGCCCAATTCAATGAAGTCGGCAACACGAGTTGCTTTTTCCAATTCAGTATTTACTCCGGTCATTCCTCCAGGAACTTTTACATTCTTGTAGAACTCTTCACGAATCTTGCGAATCTCTGAAATAGCGAATTCCAATCCTTCTTTGCTGCGCGCCATTCCACAATAGTCCCAAATAATCTTACCCAATTTCTTGTGGTAAGTATCTACCGTTTCAGTTCCTGTTGTTTTGAATAACCCTTCCAATCTTTCTCTTACCGCCTTTTCTGCTTCTACGAATTCTGGAGTTTTGGTTGAAATAGCACCGGTACTAATTTCATCTGCCAAATAATTTCCTATTGTATATGGAAGTACGAAATATCCGTCTGCCAATCCTTGCATCAATGCCGATGCACCTAAACGGTTAGCACCGTGATCGCTGAAGTTCGCTTCTCCGCAGGCATAGCAACCCGTTACAGTGGTCATCAATTCATAATCTACCCAAAGACCACCCATTGTATAGTGAACAGCTGGATAAATCATCATCGGCATCTTATACGGATTCTCAGCTACGATTTGCTCGTACATCTGGAATAAGTTTCCGTATTTTCCCTCAACCACCTTCGTTCCTAATTCACGAATTTGATCTTCAGTGGCGTTGTGAACACCTTGCACTGTTGCAGCAGTCTTACCGTAACGCATAATGGCCGAAGCAAAATCTAAGTACACCGCTTCACCTGTTGCATTCACTCCGAATCCCGCATCGCAACGTTCCTTCGCCGCGCGTGATGCAACGTCACGAGGAACCAAGTTTCCGAAAGCAGGGTAACGACGCTCTAAATAATAGTCGCGACGCTCTTCAGGAAGATCGGTTGGTTTTAATTTTTTAGCACGAATAGCTTCCGCATCTTCTTTGTGAAGTGGAACCCATATACGCCCGTCGTTACGCAACGACTCAGACATCAAGGTTAATTTCGACTGATGGTCACCACTTACAGGAATGCACGTTGGGTGAATCTGAGTGAAACAAGCATTCGCAAATGCAGCACCTCTTCGGTGCGCGCGCCATGCCGCTGTAACATTAGATCCCATTGCGTTGGTTGAAAGGAAAAACACGTTTCCGTATCCACCTGTGCACAACACAACCGCATGACCACTGTGACTTTCTATTTCACCCGTAATCATGTTACGTGCAATAATTCCTCGAGCTTTTCCATCTACAACAACCAAATCCATCATCTCATGGCGGTTATACAACTTCACGCTTCCTTTACCAATTTGTCGGCTCAATGCTGAATAAGCACCCAACAAAAGTTGTTGTCCTGTTTGTCCTTTCGCATAAAACGTACGAGAAACTTGTGTTCCTCCGAAAGAACGGTTGTCCAATAACCCGCCGTAATCGCGAGCAAATGGAACACCTTGCGCCACACATTGGTCAATAATGCTCGCGCTTACTTCAGCCAAACGATGAACGTTCGCTTCACGTGCGCGGTAGTCACCACCTTTAATGGTATCGTAGAACAAACGATACGTGCTATCACCATCGTTCATGTAATTCTTCGCAGCGTTAATACCACCTTGCGCAGCAATCGAGTGCGCGCGACGTGGACTGTCTTGAAAACAAAAGGCTTTAACCTTGTATCCCATTTCTGCCAGAGAAGCAGCTGCAGAAGAACCAGCCAAACCGGTTCCAACAACAATCACCTCAATGTTTCTCTTGTTCGAAGGATTCACCAAACGAACTGAGTTTTTATACTTGGTCCACTTTTGATCAAGTGGCCCTTCTGGAATTTTACCGTCTAACTTCATTGGAAGTAATTTTTAATCCGAATTATTTAACCCAACCGAGGTACATCGCAACTGGCATAGATGCGAACAATATTGAAATCACAATTGAAAAAACAGAACCTGCCAATTCAATGGTTGAAGCATATTTTCTGTGGTTCAATCCCAACGACTGAAACGCGCTTCTGAACCCATGGAACAGATGCCAGAACAAAGAGAAACATCCCAGTAAATAAATAACAACTGCCATTGGGTTTTTAAATACCAACAACATTTCTGCAAATAAATTCTCGTGCATAACACCATCAATCTTCACGTGACTAGGCAT
>JBEIFO010000292.1:0-3077 GCA_040382375.1 Crocinitomicaceae bacterium | reverse complement strand
TTTGCTTTTCTGTATAAAGCGGGTACATATTTCGAATCTATTTCAAGACACTTGTTGTATTCTGTAATGGCAAATGATTGGTTATTCACTTCTTTGAAACTAAAGTAATCTCCCAGAGTCAAACCCAATTGAAGGCGAATAGCTTTGTTTTCGATTTCTACTTCGGCCAACGCATCGAGGGATAGTTTAGCAGCAACTAAGTTTCTTTTACCCTCTTCTGCCATATTAGAGGCAGCTATGGCGATATACGTCGTGTATTTTAAGTCCTTGGTGACTTTATTTTTTTTGTAGTCAACAATACTGCGTGCCTTGGCGAAGTAAATATCTGCTTTAGCTGAATTCCCTTCACGAAGTTCTATTTGGCCTAAACCAACATAATTCAAAGGGAAGAGAGAATCAGCTTTTACGCCAGCTAAAAAAGCTTCTTTGGCTTCAGCAGTCTTCGTTGCGTCTATTGATTTTCCGTCGACTGCCCATTCTAAATAATTGAATCCGTCTACAGCGAATTTCTCTGGGCTATTCGGCATGCTCGCCAAGTCACGCAGAGCTTTTTCATAACGCTCGTTCATGGTAGAAGTTCGAATAGGGTCAAATGCGGGGTTGAGTTCCATTGGAGCTCTTTTTTGTGCTGTGCACGAAAGAAGCAGCACATTGGCCACTAGGATTGTGAATAGGTTCTTCATATTCATGTTTACTTATTTCAGGTTTAGTCTTTAATTCTAATAACTCTTGTTGGCGACGTAGCAGCAACCATGCCCATTTTGTGAATGATCAATTGTCCTTTCTCTCCGTTCAAGAAAGAAATGAATCCAGTTCCAACCGTTCCCTTCAATCCTGTGCGAATGGCATAGACATCGCGAGTGAACGGATAACTCTTATCGAACACATAGGCTTGGAAAGGATATCGCACACGTTCCGGATGATCGGTAAGGGTGTTGTTCAATATACCTACCACATCAATTTTTTCTCGGAAGGCCTTGGTTACTTTGTCTTCAGGATCGGTTATCCAGCTTACAGATATGATTCCTATTGCCCCCGGATTGTTGTGCACGTAATTGATTACAGCTGCTGTACTGTCCATGGCGAAGAAGTTCGCAGGCATTGCACCACCGTTCAAAAAATTCTCTTGAACATAACGCGCATTGCACGATCCGTTGTGATCGAAAATAATTCGAATGTCTCCATTTTTGTTTGAAGGATTAATCTGATTCCAATTGGTAATCTGTCCGCCAAGAACTTGTTTCGCTTGGTCAAGTGTTAAAACAGTATCCTGATTTTCTTGATGAATGATAAGCGCAATAGCATCTGTCGCAATTTTCACAGACTCGGGCAAGCGTTGCTTTGAAGCAAAGAAATCCAATTCAGCTTGCGAAAGGGGACGATTGATAATTGCTGCTTGAATGCTGTCAGCAAGAAGTAAACGAATAATCTCCTCTTCTGTTGAATACGTAGGTTTAATTTTCGCTTTGTCGTAAATCTGCTGATAAACCGGAATTTCAGACTGCATCATGAGGCTGTAACTTTCGTCAACGCCAATTTTCAATTCACCTGAGGAAATACCTGGAGCCGATTGGTCGTAGTTGCCGCAGCTAGCTAGCAAAGCGCCTACGAGCGCTGAAAAGAATAGTTTTTTCATAATGTGGTTTCCCCTGATTTAAGTTCCTTCCACGCCTTTACAATTCTTCTTGCGCGCAATGCAGCATACAGCAGTAATACCAATGCGAACCAATATTTTCGTTGGCCCGGTAAGGTGTTGTCTAACGCACTGGAGGCCATACAAAAGATGGCCATTCCAATGAATACTACTACCATAATAATCTGACTAATGAGCAACGGCTTTTTTAGCATAGGGTGCAAATTTAATCGTTTACCAGTGAAAATTGAATAGGAATAGTTTGTTTTACAGCAACGGACGTATTTCCGCTACGACCGGGGATCCAATTCGGCATTTTTTGAATGGCTTTTACGGCTATTTTATTCAGTTCATCGCCACCTTCTATTCCTCGTTCTACCGACACTCGAGAGATACTTCCGTCTTCTTCAATAACAAACGAAACGTAGACAGTTCCTTCGATTCCAAGGTTTTTCATGCGCTCTGAGTAGTAGATGTTTTCTTGAAGAAAAGCATAAAGTTCAGATACTCCTCCAGGGAATTCAGGCATGAATTGAGCGAATGTTTTGAAATTGTTATTTTTTTTCTTTTTAACGGTGGTCGTGTCAACCGTGAAATTGGGTTCCTCTGGGAATCCGAAGAAATCATCATCATCTCCACCCAGGCCTAATCCGCCAAACCGAGAAAAAACATTGGTTTTTGTTGTAGTGTTGTCAACCACTCGAACAGTTCTGTTTTCTTGTCCACCCGCTTGTTTTTGTTGAACGAGCGTGTGCTTTTTGGTTTCTTTTTTAGGTTGAATTTTTATCTCATCCAAGCGAACGGTCGCTAATTGCGTCATCTGTACTTCGGGTGCTTTTTTCTCAACTGCTTTGTTGGTCGAGGTTAACGCGAAGAGAAATCCAGAAACAAGGCAAATGCCCATAGCTGTGGAAAGTAATGTTCGGCGTCCATAGTTTTTACGAAGCGTATAGGCGCCATACATTTTGTTGCGGGTTTCAAACACTACTTCATCGAGTGTTTTGAAAAGGTTGCGAGTCGTTTTCATAACTGTTGTTTTCTTTTTCAAACGAAAGGTGAAGGCCTATTGGTCTGTGAGCGTGCTATCTTTGAGCGTCATATCCGAATAAAAATTTCATTCCTATGAGAGGTCTTTTTCTAGTTATTTGTTTGCTTATCCTTTCTGAAACCCAAGCGCAGCAAGCGAAATTTCTTGTTTCAAATGGAAAGAAATTACCATTGAAAGAATATGTTGTGAATGGAGATTATGAAGCGCGATTGCCCTTTATCTTGTTTTTGCACGGTGCTGGAGAGCGCGGAAGCGACAATCTTGCGCAAACCAAGGTGGGTTTGCCGGTATTTATGGAAACCTTGAAAGCCGCAGGTATAGAGCATTATATTCTGTGGGCACCGCAATGTCCGAGCGATCAAAGATGGACTGATGTCGATTGGAAAGCCATAGAGC
>JBEIFO010000291.1:0-3122 GCA_040382375.1 Crocinitomicaceae bacterium | reverse complement strand
GCTGGAGATAACGGATTAATTGGAACCGAAGAGAAGGATGTGATACTTCCGGTGGTTCGTGATCAAGTTGAAAAAGGATTTCATGTTTACGGACCCTTCGGCGCCGACGGTTTTTTTGGTTCAGGAGCTTATTTGAAGTTCGACGCTGTTTTAGCGATGTATCACGATCAGGGATTGGCGCCGTTCAAAGCGATAGCTTTCGATAGCGGTGTAAATTTCACAGCTGGACTACCTATAGTTAGAACTTCTCCCGATCACGGCGTAGCCTATGATTTGGCTGGCCAAGGAACTGCCGATGAGGCCTCTTTGCGCGCAGCCATATTTACTGCGACCGACGTTTTTTTGAAGCGCAAGGAATATCGCGGTTTTGCGGGCAATCCCTTGCAGAAGCAAGATATTAAAGAGAACAGAGAAGACCGTCGCGAATGAGAGTGAAGGTCTTGGTCATTGGTCATACGCATGAACCTTACGTCAAGGAAGGAATAGCGCGTTACACCAAAAGACTGCCGCATTACTGCACGTTCGAATATGTTGAATTGAAAGACATCGCAACGAAAGGTCTAACCTCGGATATTCAAAAGAACAAAGAAGGGGAGCTTATTCTTAAGCAACTCAAAACGGAAGATTTTCTTTGTCTGTTAGACGAAAAAGGAAAGTCATTCACCTCAGTTAATTTTTCAAAACATATCGAAAAGAAACAGCTCGCAGGAACCAAATCTTGGGTGTTGGTTATTGGCGGAGCGCACGGATTTTCAGATGAAGTCTATTCACGTGCAAACGAACAGATTCGTTTGTCAGACATGACTTTTCCACACGACTTAGTCAGAATAATTTTAGTTGAGCAATTGTACAGAGCCTTCACCATTATTCGTGGTGAAGGGTATCATCACATTTAATTAAGACAACTTCGAAAGTGCTGCTTCAAGCGAAGCAATTGCTTGCGAAACATCATCGCGTGAAGCGGTTCCAACGCTAAGTCTATACCAGGTTGAGTCTTCAGAAGATCCAAAGGCACGGAAAGGAACAATCGCCACTTTCGCTTCATTCAAAATATAGGAAGTAATGTCTCCTGTGTTTGCAAGAACATTTCCCTCAGCCGTTTTCTTTCCAACTAAATTAAATTGAACCGTAAGGTAAATGGCAGCTGCCGGAGGAATGGCACGAACTGCAAAACCTTTTTCACGCAAGCTTTCGAAGCCAGCGTAAAATCCGTTCAAGCGCGTTTGTAATTCTTCTTTTATCCAGGTTAAATAATTATCGAGCAATGAAATGTTTTGCAAATATCTTCCTGCTGCAATCTGCTCTGGACGCGGCGCCCAAGCACCCACGTGTCCAAGAATGCTTTTCATTTTATCAATGATAAACTCTGGACCAAATCCCCATCCAACACGAACACCTGTAGCCGCAAGAGACTTCGAAATTCCATCTACGAAGACGGTGTATTTTCTCATTTCCGGACGAAGGGTAACCGGATCAAAGTGTTCCGTATCTCCGAAAGTGAGCAACGAGTAAATCTGGTCGTACATCACGTACAATGGTTTTTCATCCGCACCGCGCTTGGCGTTTTCTTCCAACACCATGTCGCAAATACTTTCCAATTGATCTTTAGAAAACACGGTTCCTGTTGGGTTCAAAGGTGAGCAAAGCGCGAGCAAGGAAGCCCCTTCAATGTGTTCCTTTAGCAAGTCTGCATTCGGCATGAAGTTGTCTTCAGGAAGTGTTTCAACGAACACTTGATGCGCATGAGAAAGATGGGTGTAGTGGTTGTTGTTCCAAGATGGAACCGGGAAAACAACTTTGTCTCCTGGATCAACGATAGCTTGGAAGATGGCGTAAATGATTGGACGGGCACCACCAGCGATTAGTATTTCTTCAGCAGTATAATTGAGTCCTTGTTTTTCTTTTAGAATTTGAACAACAGCGTTGCGCAGTTCTAATACCCCGTTGGCAACAGGATAGTTGGTTAAATCTTCGTTGTAACAATCAATGATGAATTGTTTTAATTCAGCAGGGATAGGGAAAATTTGCGGATTGAAATCACCAATGGTGAAGTTGTATATTTTTTCTCCTTGAAGAATTCGGTCGCGAATTTCTCCGCCTAGCTTAATAATTTCAGAACCAATAAGATTCTCGGCCATTTGCGAAACACGCATGTTTAGCTTTTCTTGCTGAAGGGTAGCACTCATTTCAATAAATTGTCTCTCAGTAATTAGTGGTGCAAAAATAGTCTTTTTTCTAGAAGAATAACAACTCTCAACATTCGTGTAGCAATTCAAGAATGGTTCGAAAAGCCACGGCGCTGTTGCCGTATTTATCTAAATGTTCTTTTTGCAGACGGGGAGCATGTTCCGCGAAATAAGAATCTAATTCAGTTCTATTCGCAGCGGTATATTGAACGGCATAAGTCACGCCGTTCTCTTCTTCCCCATGAACGCGTAAAATTCGGTTTTGAAGAAATTTACCCGTGCTCATGACATCGGGAATGTGAATGTCTTTCATCCAAGTTATCCATTCTTCGTGAATTCCAGGGTCTACGCTAACTGTTACGTTGTATATAATCTTGTTCATGGTCTTTTCTTGGGCACAAAGATGTGGAGTTTTTCAAAAAGAAGATTAGATTTGAAGAAAATTAATAATTATGCAAACGGGTTTCAAACATCTACACATTTTACTTCCTTATTTATTGTTACTTCTTCCGCTTTTAGCCATTGTTGTTTCATTGGTGAAAGAGAAGAACGAAACCGTTTCAGGCAAGCCAAGTAAATTGGTTTTGTTTACATTGATTTTTTCTCACATTCAACTCTTAGTTGGATTGGTATTGTTGGCAATGAATTTTTCTGCGATTTCGGGAACGGGTGTGAACATCATGAAGGACGCTGCAGTGCGCATGAAGCTGATCGAACATCCGATTATGATGATCTTGGCAGTAGTGTTTATCACGATGGGATATTCGAAAGCCAAGCGTGCAACGAACGGACGTGATCGTGCGAAGAAGATTGCAATATTCTACGGATTGGGATTGCTTATTACCATATTTGCTATGAGCTACATGGGATACTGGTCTAAAATGGCATTCATGCATTGAGAATGAACAAGAAGATTATTTACGTACTACTTTACTC
>JBEIFO010000290.1:0-3131 GCA_040382375.1 Crocinitomicaceae bacterium | reverse complement strand
CGGAGGAAGCGCATTTGCATTAACCACTCCGCTCATTAAAAAAGCAGACGGAACGAAATTCGGCAAAACGGAAAGTGGAAATGTGTGGCTCGATGCTGCACGCACTTCTCCTTATAAATTTTACCAGTTTTGGTTGAATGCAAGCGATGAGGACGCGAAGAATTTCATTCGCATTTTCACCTTGAAAGGAAAAGAAGAGATTGAAGGATTGGAAGCGCAACATTTGCTAGACCCGGGTATGCGCGCACTACAGAAGGCGTTGGCGGAGGATATTACAACGCGCGTGCACAGCGGATCAGATACTGCACAGGCTATTCAAGCTTCTGGCATTTTGTTCTCAAAGGACAGTACTTTCGATTCTTTACCGAAGGAAATGTTGTTAGATATATTCGAAGGCGTTCCGCAAGGGACCGTTAGCAAAACGGAAATAGAGGCAGGTGCAGATATCATTGACGTTCTTGTTAATTCCGGATTTCTTCCTTCTAAAGGCGAAGCCAGACGAGCGTTGCAGGAGAATAGCATAGCAGTTAACAAACAAAAAGTAACACCTGAGATGAAAATTGACGCGAGTCATTTGATTCATGGAGAGTTGGTCATTCTTCAACGCGGTAAGAAAAATTACTTCTTGTTGAAATGTATATAAAATAAGCAGGGGTTCCCTTTGGAACCCCCTGCTTATTTTGTTTAGGAAATCATGTCACCAAATTGTCCTGCCCAACACATTTCAATTCGGATAAGAAGTTTTACACTTCATTATCATAGACGAAGAAGAAATTAAATGGTTGCCTAAGATTCTGAAAAAAGTAAATTGCATCCTCGAATCTCGGCGTGGTTCATTCTTCCGAGCACTTCGAAAGTGCCGTTTTCATTAACTATGCCCACATCTTCAGTAGCAATGAAGGAACAGGAATTCTGATTGGCTAGGTCTATAATGTTAAGCGCACCGCGCTTTCCAGGAGGGAGCAATGTCAAGGGATCTTGAAGATCGCGACACACCACTTTCATCCAAGTTGGGCACTCAAAAATTCCACTTCCCTTCGAATAGGCCTGAGAAAAAAGTTCTGTCATTCCGTATTCACTGTGAATTTCAGTAAGCTGAAAGGCCTTGCGCAAAACGGCATGAAGTTCTATTCGTGTTAGTTCTTCCCTGCGACCTTTCATACCGCCAGTTTCCATTATGGTGGTGTGTTTTAGCGGCATTGGAAATTGTTCTGAAAAATCCAGCAGCGCGAATGATACCCCAATCAATAATGTTTTTAAACCCATAGATTCGTTCTGAACAAGTTGATTATGTAGCGCTTCGAAATTGTCTAGGAAAAATCCGGAAGTGCAATGCGCCTCAGGAAGTAGGGCATTCACCATGTAGACCAAGGAGGAATTGTTTCGTTCTAAATACGAAGGAAGTAAAGCTAAAATGCTGACTTCTTCAAGTGGCGTTTCCAAATATTTCTTGAATGTCGGAAAGAAAGATTGCTCGTAAAGCGACAGGTCGTTGACTAAATGCTGACTGCGATTTCCGCCAGTGCCACTACTTTCGAAGGTGTGGACAATAGGTTGGTCTTGACAAACGCGATGTGTTTTGAAAAATGAAATGGGTAAAAATGGAATTTCCTTCCACGATGAAATTGAATTTAAATCCTTTCCAAGGGCCTTGAAAAATGCATTGTAAACGGAAGAATTACTAAGTTGCTTCTGAAAAGTCGCTAGCGCAAGTGTGTTAAAATTTTCGGAAGTTGTTTGTGTAAAATCCATATTGCGCGACTCTGTTTTACCTTTCATTCTCTATATTTACAAAGATGCGAAAGATTAGGACACTACTTTTTATTTTCCTTACTCTCTTAGTGAGTAGCTGCTTGAAGGTAGAGACTTATCCAGATGAGCCAACCGTGGAGGCTGTGCGATTGACGGTGAGCAGTGATAGCGCTTTTTTACAAGTCGATTTTATTGACGGAGATGGAAATGTAGGTCTCGGTCAGTCGGACACTGCAGGTGTTTTCGGAGCGTGTGATACCCGGTACAATTTGTTTTGTGTTTACGAGGAATTGCGCAATGGAACATGGATGCAAATAAGTGAAGAGCCGTGTTTAAATCCCAATGCAGTTCCATTCTATTATCGTGTGCCTTGGGCCACTCCTCCGGGGCAAAACAAAACACAAAAAGGCACAATTACCGTTCAGATGTACCCAGGCTATTACTTAAATAGCGGATTTGACACCTGTAGATTTTCAGTGCGCATTTGCGATAGAGATTTAAATTTTTCCAACACATTATATTCTCCTGTTTATTTAAAGCCATAAAAAAAGACCCGCCGAAGCGAGTCTTTTCAAAGGTTATTCTATTCGAATTAATTCGATAATCGATTCTTTAATTCTTGATCAATAGCATCCAAGAAATCTTCAGTGGTTAAATAATGTTCTTCACGTGTTTCACTTCCGTGAATACAAACTGCAAGGTCCTTGGTCATTTTTCCACCTTGAACCAAATCAACACAAACCGTTTCAAGTGTCTGCGCAAATGTGATTAACTCTTGGTTGTTGTCTAATTTCCCGCGGAAAGCAAGTCCTTGTGTCCATGCGAAAATAGAAGCAATGGGGTTGGTAGAAGTTTTCTTTCCTTGTTGGTGCTGACGGTAGTGACGAGTTACTGTGCCGTGAGCTGCTTCTGCTTCCATAGTCATTCCATCTGGAGTGATTAAAGCCGAAGTCATAAGTCCCAAAGAACCGAATCCTTGCGCTACGATATCGCTTTGAACATCTCCGTCATAGTTCTTACAAGCCCAAACAAAACCACCGTCGCTCTTCAAACAGAAAGCCACCATGTCGTCAATTAAACGGTGCTCATAAGTGATGCCCAATTCTGCGAATTTCGATTTGAATTCATTCTGATATACTTCTTCAAAGATGTCTTTGAAACGCCCGTCGTAGTGTTTCAAAATAGTATTCTTCGAAGAGAAGTATAAATTCCAATTGCGCATAATGGCTTGGTTGAAACAACTGCGAGCGAAACCATAGATGCTTTCGTCTGTGTTGTACATAGCCATTGCTACACCATCACCTTCGAAGTTATATACTTCCCAAGACTTTGTTTCACCGCCGTCTTCAGGGGTGTAGGTCATGGTTAATTTTCCTTTT
>JBEIFO010000289.1:0-3136 GCA_040382375.1 Crocinitomicaceae bacterium | reverse complement strand
GCTTCGCGCTGATTTTCTTTAGGAAGATTAGTTAGTCCCGCCTGCAGGGCAAGCGCGAAAATTCCTATGTAAAATGCAGTGGGCATAAATAGATGTCCGATCATAGCAAAAATCAAAGAGAAGAAAAGCGTAAGGTTATTTCCGATAATATGCGGAACCGTTTCAACATTGCCTTCATCTTCTTTGCGCTGCACGAAATCAATGCAAAGCGAAAGAGCTAAAGTTGTAAAGAACACACTTCCACCTAACTGAAAAATTTCTTTGGTGTCAGGAATGGCAATGAGAATAGACCAACAAAGGGCAACTGTGATATTCTTCAATAAAGGAATTTTTCGAAATGCAATTTTATGTTGAAGGAAATAGATAACAGTAAATATTGAAACGACTAACATTAAAACCGAATGAACATTCGGTGAAAGGGTAATTGTTCCTGCGATGACTAATAAAGGCAACCAATAAGCGGCTTGATGAAGTTTTTGAGCAACCCAATAGCTATAAAATACCGCTACGGATAACAACGTGTTCTCAAAGAGAGTTTGTGGGTTAGCGGTATTCAAAAGAAACCAAGAGGCGCCCGCCAGAGATAAACTCTGAAGCAATGCTATGAACACGTCTATTGGTTTTTGATTAAGGAAATCAAAACGCCAGTAATCGAACCTGCTAGTCCGCTTAGAGCGCCTCGGATCATTTTTCGTGAACGCGCTGGTGGCTCAAATCCTTCGGCGTACAAATCGTTGTATTTGAAGTTCCGATCCGACATGTATTTCTCTTTGATTTTAATTTTACCAACGTATTGTATGGCGGCGTAGGTAATTGGTGGAACGATTAACACGAGAAGACCATCGCCAACCAAATATCCGACTGCACCACATAAAGCAAATCCGATTGCACTAATGTGGCGGGCGTTGTAATTTTTTCTTGCATCGCCAGCTCCAGCTAAATACATGCGCATTTCTTCTGGGGTGTAATAGTCTCCAAGCATGGTGTCTTGGAAATAAAGGATTTGTTCTTTGCTTCCGTTTGAAACACTGTAGACCTCACTTTTAGTCAGTTCAAATGCTCTCGTTTTTTCTTTGCCCAAGATGTTCTTTTTCTGATCGTAGATATAGATCAACCCGTCTTTTTCTTCCCACAGTGTATTCTCTACCATCGTTCCATTCATTAATAAAACGCGGCCTTGTTGAACTTGCGCTGATGCGAATGCTGGTAAAGCTAAGATGATGAAAATAAAAATTCTTTTAAAGAGATAGCTCATGATGAATGAATTTGAAGCACTCAAAGATAGGATTAAAAGGTGTGAGCGATAGATACCACTGAAATTTTACCTTGAAACTCTTTTCGAATAACCTGAAAGGCCGATTCCAACGTAGCGCCAGTCGTTATCACGTCATCTACAATTAAGATGTGGTTTACGTTCGGTGGAATTTTACTTTCGATTTGAAATTCAATCTTCCGGCTATTCATTCGTTCCATGCGGTTTCCTTTGGTGGCGCCTTTTCCAGCTTTTTGTTTTTTTAAAACCATTGAAATGGGAAGTTTGGTTTCCTCAGATATTCCTTCGCAGAGAACGCGTGATTGATTGTATCCGCGTTCAAGTTCTTTGTTTCTATGTAATGGAATAGGAACCAATAAATCAACGTCGTGCAACCAAGGTGCTTTCAATAAACGTTTGCCCATTTCCTTTCCAAAGAAATTGCCGATTTGCATGTTCTTTTTGTATTTGAGTTCATGAATGGCCCGCTGTTCAATGCTCTTAGGTTGAAAGAAATAAAGCGACTGTACGCTGTGAAGGGACATGCGATAAGCCAGTTGCACGTAGAGTGTATTGTTCTTTTTTTCGAAGTGATTCGTGAAGTGAAGATATTGTTTGCAGAAGAAACACATTCCTTCTTCCTTCAAGGATAGACTTCGGTCGCAGGCGCTGCACGCGCGCGGAAACCAACAATTCAATAGAATATTCAAAATCTTTCTCATAATTATGGCGCTAAGATGAGAAATGAAGATTAAATTTGCCGCCTATGATTATTCAGGTTTTAAAGTCAAAAATTCACCGAGTAACTGTAACTGAGGCAGATGTGAATTATATAGGTAGCATAACAATAGACCCAATTCTATTGGAAGCTGCAAATATGATAGAAGGAGAGCGCGTTCAAGTTTTGAATTGTGCAAATGGCGAGCGCCTTGAAACCTATATAATTTTAGGCGAAAGAGGAAGTGGGGTAATATGCTTGAATGGTCCGGCTGCATTGAAATGCACGGTAGGAGATATTGTTATCGTATGCTCTTACGCGCAAATGGACTTTGAAGAAGCCAAGACATTTAAGCCTTGGGTTATTTTTCCGAATACCCCTACCAATACACTGGTTTAATTCAACGATTTTTTTTGAAAAGGAGGGAAGTATGTTGGATCTCCTTTTTGATTTTTCAGGAAGAAATCATAGAGTTCTGTCGTTCTAAACATGCGTTCCAACGTCCCGTGGTCATGGGTTTCGAAAACAGTGAACTTCACATTTTTTGAATCGCACGATTTTATTCTTTCCACGATTTCATAAGACTCCCCGAAAGGAACGGCGCGATCTAATTTTCCGTGCGCAACCCAAACAGGAATGGTAGAAAGTTTACAGGCATCTTTTGCTTTTCCTCCGCCACAAAACGCAGCAACGGCACAAAATTTTTCCGGGTATTTTCCTGCGGTATAAAGCGAACCGTACCCTCCCAAACTCATACCTGTAATGGAAATTCTGGTTGTATCTATACGATGCGTTTTGGCTAATTCATTCAAACAAGAAATAACCTTATCGGGGCTCCACGATTCGCCATTATTCACTTGAGGCGCAATAATAATTGCAGGGAATTTTCTTCCTTTTTCAACTTCTGCGATAAGGCCATATTTCTTAACTAAATTTAAGTCAGTACCGCTTAAGCTTCGGCCATGAAGAAATACAAATACAGGCCAAAGGCTATCCTTATTGGCGCTGTAATTTTCCGGCTCGTAGCACCAGTAGTGGTATGCAGCCCGGTTGTTTTCAACTTTGAATAATTTTGATTTTTGTCCGAATGCGATGCAGGTTACTAGGACAAGAAATAATGTTAGTTTAGTTTTCATTCGATTACAAAGCTATAGATTTTATTTCCT
>JBEIFO010000288.1:0-3147 GCA_040382375.1 Crocinitomicaceae bacterium | reverse complement strand
TTAATGGGAGCAGTAAGGTTGTTCAGTCTGTAATAGTGCTTCACGTCGTTTACGTGCTCGCCGTTGCGAATGAAATCTTCGAATTCTTTTCTAAAATGACGAATGGCAGCAGCCACAGGCCATGCAGCCGCTTCACCAAGCGGACAAATGGTTTTTCCTTCAATCTTCGATTGGATGTCCCATAGCAAATCAACGTCTGCCAAGGTTCCGTGTCCGTGAAGAATTTTGTGAAGGATCTTTTCCATCCAACCTGTTCCTTCACGACAAGGGCTGCACTGACCGCAGCTTTCATGGTGATAGAAACGAGCGAAGGTGTATAGATTTTTTACAATGCTGGTGTCTTCGTCCATGACAATGAATCCGCCTGAACCCAACATGGTTCCAGTTGCAAATCCGCCATCGGCAAGGCTTTCGTATGACATTAAGCGTGGCTCACCTGCAGCGGTGGTCAAGATTAATTCGGTTGGAAGAATCGGAACAGATGATCCACCGGCAACAACCGCTTTCAATTTTTTTCCGTTGCGAATTCCTCCGCAATATTCATCTGAATAAATAAACTCTTCAACTGGAACACCCAATTCAATTTCGTAAACACCTGGCTTGTTAATGTGTCCAGATGCTGAAATCAATTTCGTTCCCTTACTGTTTCCAATTCCAACAGCAGCGTAAGCCGCTCCGCCTTCGTTCACAATAGGAACAACGGCAGCTATGGTTTCAACGTTGTTTACAACGGTAGGACAACCGTACAATCCTGCGATTGCAGGGAATGGAGGTTTGATACGAGGATTTCCTCTTTTCCCTTCAAGCGATTCAAGTAAAGCAGTCTCTTCACCGCAGATGTATGCACCTGCTCCGATTTGAACATACAAGTCTAAATCGAATCCTGAATTTAAAATATTCTTTCCAAGAAGTCCGGCTGCGTAGGCTTCTTCAATGGCCTGCTCCACGATGCGTGCAACGTAGAAATACTCGCCACGAATGTAGATGTATGAAGTCTTTGCTCCGAGCGCGAAGCTCGACAAGATCATTCCTTCAATTAACAAGTGAGGAATGCGTTCCATGAGGTAACGGTCTTTGAACGTTCCTGGCTCAGACTCATCGGCGTTACACACAACGTATCTTGGAACACCTTCAGGTTTTGCAAGGAAGCTCCATTTCATTCCTGTTGGAAATCCTGCACCACCACGTCCGCGCAAACCAGAAGTTTTTACTTCTTCAACAATTTGCTCAGGCGTCATAGACTTCAATGCTTTTTCAAGAGCAGTGTATCCGCCGTTTTTGCGATAGGTATCGAGGAAACGTATTCCTTCAATATGATCGTTCGCTAAAAGTATTTTCTTTCCCATGGATTAGTCTATGTTAACGGGATTATCGTTCGTGTAAACACGCGCTTTTCCTTCGGCACGTAGTGCTTCAAGTAAATTGTCTGTCTTCTCTAACGTTAGATTTTCGTAGTAGTCACCGCCGCACTGAAGCATTGGCGCTGTTCCGCAAGAACCCAAACACTCAACGGTTTTCAACGTGAACATCCCGTCTGCAGTGGTTTGACCTTCTTTAATCCCGAGTTTCTTTTCTATGTGGCGAACAACGTCTTCCGCACCGCTCAACCAACAGCTGCTGGTTCTGCACACTTCAAGTGTACATTTTCCAACAGGCTTTAAATTGAACATGGAGTAGAAGGAAGCCACTTCGTATGCTTCAATCGGTTGAATCGAAAGAAATTCAGCAACGCAATCCATTGCAGGAACACTTAACCATCCGTCGAATTCGGCTTGCGCCAAGTGAAGCAAAGGAATCAATGCCGACTTGTGTCGACCTTCAGGATAACGTGCAACAATTTTCTTAGCAATTGCTGCTGTCTGGTCACTGAATTTTAAAATTGTTTTTTCTGACATATCGTCCAAAATTTATGCGTCTAATTCTCCAGCAATAACATTCATGCTAGACATTGTAAGAATAGCATCGCTTAACATTGATCCAGTAATCATTTCTGGGTAAGCTTGATAATATATAAAGCAAGGTCTTCTGAAGTGCAAGCGATACGGTGTTCTTCCGCCGTCGCTTACCAAGTAGAATCCCAATTCTCCGTTTCCGCCTTCAACAGCATGATACACTTCACCAATTGGAATGTCGGTTTCACCCATTACAATTTTGAAGTGATAGATTAACGCTTCCATGCTGCTGTACACCAACTCTTTCGCAGGAAGGAAAAATTCTGGAACATCAGCATGGATAGGTCCTGAAGGAAGTTTATCTATGGCTTGTTGAATAATGCTCATACTCTCCCACATCTCTGCCATACGCACAGCGTAGCGATCGTAGGTGTCTCCGGTAGTTCCAACAGGAACAGTAAATTCGAAATCTTCGTAAGAGCTGTAAGGAGCTGCAACGCGAACATCATAATCTACACCCGCTGCACGAAGATTTGATCCTGTGAATCCATAAGCCAAGGCGCGCTCTGCAGTGATAGGTCCGCAGTTCACAGTTCTGTCAACGAAGATTCTGTTTCTAGTTACCAACGCATCGAACTCTTTCAATGCTTTCGGAAACTCTTTCAAAAACGCTGTTAATCTTGCCCAAGCTTTTTCGTTGAAGTCTCTTTCCATTCCGCCAATACGACCAATGTTCGTTGTTAAACGCGCACCGCAAACTTCTTCAAAAATTTCATAAATCTTTTCTCTCCACTGGAAGAGGTAAAGGAAACCAGTCATTGCACCCGAGTCAACCGCAATAACGGTGTCGCATACAATGTGATCGGCAATACGCGAAAGCTCCATGATGACTACACGCAAGTATTGCGCGCGCTTCGGAACTTCGCAGTTGATCAATTTCTCAACCGTCATGTGCCATCCCATATTGTTGATAGGCGAGGAGCAATAGTTCAGACGGTCTGTGATTGGAGTGATTTGAGCGTACGGACGGTGTTCGGCCAATTTCTCAAAAGCTCTGTGAATGTATCCAACAGTAGGTTCTGCTTTCACAATCATTTCTCCGTCCATGGTTAAGACGTTCTGAAAGATACCGTGTGTTGCAGGGTGTGTGGGACCCAGGTTCAGGGTTGAATAATCCTTTTCAGGATCGTTTGGGTTTATGATTGGAGTTGTACTCATAGGATTATCGCCCAAAATATTTATCTTGTTTATCGTC
>JBEIFO010000287.1:0-3171 GCA_040382375.1 Crocinitomicaceae bacterium | reverse complement strand
GTTTCGAAATTTCATTTTCATGGTTGAAGCAAATCGCTCCAGGCCACAAACGTCCTTCTTCATTCGGAGAAACACCTCCGGTAATCATGAGTCCCACTTCACCTCTTGCGCGTGTTGCGAAATACTCGGCCATGGCTTCGAATCCGTTTGGAAGTTCTTCCAATCCGGTGTGCATAGATCCCATGATGAATCTATTTTTGATTTCATTCTTTCCAATGGAAAGCGGACGAAGAGCGGCGTTAATCATAGCCACGAATGTAAATGAAATTTTTGCTTTACATTTGAAAGTGTATTTATCACACGAAGTATCATGAGCAAGAAGAATAGTGAACCAACACCAAAAAACACGCTGGGAATGGATGTATCCGTTGACTGCGTTGTTTTCGGGTTCGACAATGACACGCTGAAAGTGTTGTTAATTGAGCAAAAGCAGCCCGATACGGTTCACTTAAAAACTCAGAATGCGGTGCCTGGAGATTTGGTACTCGATAATGAAAGTCTGGACGAAGCGGCAAAGCGTATTCTTCAGGAATTAACTTCGTTGAAAGGAATTTACTTGAAGCAATTCCATGCCTTCGGTGATCCGAATCGTGTTCGCGGATTGAAAGATCAGCAGTGGCTTCGCACCTTTAGAGTAAATCCGGAAAGACGCGTATTAACCATTGGATATTATTCCTTGGTGAAGCTGTCTGAGTTCAAACCGAAAGCCGCTTCATTTGCGGGAAAGACTTATTGGGTAGACGTTTACAACATTCCTTCTCTTGCCTTCGACCACAATGAAATTGTGCACAAAGCCTTGCTTATGCTTCGTCATGAGCTTATGGCCGACCACATTGGCTTCGAACTTCTTCCCGAAAAATTCACATTATCGCAGTTACAGAAATTGTATGAAATTATTCTCGACAAAAAATTAGACAAGCGCAACTTCAGAAAAAATATTCTTCGCACAGAGACAGTAACAGCTTTGGAAGAAAAGCAACAAGGCGTGTTGCACAAACCCGCTCAATTGTTCACGAAGAAATGAGAACGCTTCTGATTTCATTGGGTGTGTTTTTTCTTTCTCAAATTTCTTTTGCTCAACAACCCGCATTCAACGAGGCTTTTCTTCAAGATGAGGTTGCAAGTATTTCCATTACAATAGATCCAGATTCGCTGTTGGCCATGTACAACAACTTGGGAAATTCGCATGAATTTCCTGCGGCCATGGTCTACACGTTTTCTTCCGGATTCTCTGCTTATTCAGGCATTGGTGTTCGCTTTCGCGGCAACACCTCTTTGAATGCGCAGAAGAAATCGTTCAAGATTAATGTAGACAAATATGTCGATCAGAATTTTTACGGACTTTCAGAATTGAATCTTATTGGGAATCAAAATGACCCGTCGTTGTTACGTGCAAAATTGTGTTGGGACTTCTTTCGCGGTGCTGGAGTGCCTGCGTGTAGAACCTCGTTCATTCGTGTTTACGTCAATGAAACATACATGGGCGTGTATCTTCACGTTGAGCAGATTGACAATCGCTTTGCAGATGTTCGCTTCGACGACGGTACCGGAAATTTATGGAAGTGCCTGTATGGATCGGACTTGAACTATCAAGGAACTAATCCCACCTTGTACACCGACGATGCCTATGATTTGGTTGAAAATGAATTTCAAAACAATTACGCTGAATTGGCGCAATTCATAAACGTATTGAACAATAATCCGCTTTCTTCACTTCCATGTGAACTCGAAAAAGTTTTCAATGTGCACGACTACTTGAAAATAATGGCTGCGGATATGCTGCTCGGCAATTGGGACAACTACATTTTCAACAAGAATAATTTCTACCTCTATCACAACGAGAAAACGGGAAAGCTCGAATACATACCTTACGATTTAGACAATACGTTGGGTATAGACTGGGTGAATGTCGATTGGGCGCAGCGCAACCTTTACACATGGACCACTTCGAGCAACCGTCCGCTGTTCACACGACTGCTTCAAATTTCTGCATATCGCAATGAATTCAGCAACTACGTGAATGAATTTGTAGCAACCACATTTAGCGCGAACGCCATTGAATTGCAAGCACAACAAATTCAGAACATCATAGCAGCAGCAGCAATTGAAGACCCGTTACGACCTCTCGACTTCGGTTTTACAACTGATGATTTTTTGAACAGCATCAATTCTGCTTGGGGCGGACAAGTTTCCTATGGCATTGTGCCCTTCGTTCAAACGCGTGCTTCGCAAGCGCTTCAGCAACTCGAAAACCTTCAGCCTTTCACTAGCATCTTCAACGTAGTTCCTAAATTTCAAAACGACAGCCTCTTCGTAACCTTTCAAAGCAATTTAAATGCAAATGAACTTGCTGTGGTTTGGAAAGAAATTGGAACTTCAACTTGGAATGTTGAAACGCCTTCCTCTGAAGGATTCTATGGAATCACCGATCAACACTACTCTTTCGCGGGTTCTCTTCCAACCGACAGCATAAACATTTTAGTAGGTGCCATTCCGTTAACTTGGGTGAACGACATAGATGCCCACGACTGCAATTTTATTTATTTATATGGAAAAGAATCGTCTTCGCCTTTGGTGATAAATGAAGTGGCTCCGCTGAGCACCGACAATTGCATTGACTTTTTAGGCGTGAATGAAGACTGGATTGAGTTGTACAATCCAGGGCCGGCTGCCGTTTATTTAGGAAACAAGTTTATCTCTGACGACGCTAGCAATTGGAACAAATGGCCCTTACCGAATGTGACCATTGACCCGGGAGATTTTCAGTTGCTCTATGCCGATAAGCAGCCTGAGCAAGGAGTGAATCATTTGGACTTCAAACTCGACGACCTTTCTGAAACTATTTATATCTCAGAGGTTCAGAACAGTGCGCGCGTGCTTATAGACTCCATTACTTATTCAAACATTCCAATCAATCATTCTTTTGGCAGAGCAACCGATGCCAATCCGAATTGGATCGATTGGACCGCTTCTACTCCGAATGCAAGCAATCTTCCAGTAAGTGTGAATGAACTTGTTTCTGGAATTTCACTTTATCCGAATCCGGTTATTGAAATGCTTCACTGCACCGAAAAAATTTCAGGAAGAATACTTTCTATGCAAGGAGAAGTGGTTCAGGTTTTCTTCAACACACAAGAAATTCCTTGTCAGTCTTTGGCTGCGGGCATCTAT
>JBEIFO010000286.1:0-3179 GCA_040382375.1 Crocinitomicaceae bacterium | reverse complement strand
TTACCCTTTCACCGAACGTTCATTCGGTTTTAATGTTGCTAGTTTCAATATTTACTGTTATCTATTTCCTTCAACATAAAATTTCATTTCGAAAAATTGCTTTATTGAAGAATATCACAGTTGCTCTTTGTTGGTCTATTCTCATTGCTATTCCAGACACCAAAGAAATTTTTCAGTTAGGTGGAAGTGTCTTCTTCACAACTTTAGCCCTTTCGCTTTGCATTGATTTCGTGCAGCGAAAAGAAGATGAAGGCAAGGTTGAAACGGTTCCGCATATTATCGGAAATAACCTTACGCTTTTCTTCGCTTTGATTTTTGCAATGATCGGACATCTATTTATACCCACTGCATTTTACATCGGAATTTTCTCGCTTGCCCTGCAGGCGGGACTAACCAATCTCCCTAAAGAAAATCAGCGCGAAGCCCTTCGCGAACTTCCCTACCTCGCCTATGCGATAGGCATTTACTTGTTGTAAACGTGATCTAAGGCGTCGCAGAAATCTACTATTGCCTTTTCGATATCCGCATCTGTGTGTGCGGCAGAAACGAATCCAACTTCATAACCACTCGGACCTAAATAGATTCCTCGCTCTAGAAGGAATCTATGGAAAGGAGCAAACAATTGACCGCTGTTCTCTGGAATTTCATCCATTCGACGGATTGATTTTTCCTTTGAAAAGGAAACCCAGAAAATACTTCCCATATTAAAAATTCGGAAGACGTAATTCTTTTGATCGGCATGTGCTTGAATAGCATCTACCATCTTCTTTGTTTTTCTTTCCAATTCTTCGTAGAATCCGGGCTTCGCACATTCCTTCAGTTGCGCTAGACCCGCTGCCATGGCCACTGGGTTTCCAGAAAGTGTTCCAGCCTGATAAACAGGACCGTCTGGAGCAATTTGAGACATGATTTCCGCACTAGCACCGTAGGCACCTACAGGCATTCCCCCGCCAATAATTTTCCCAAATGCAAGAACGTCGGGCTGAATGCCGTAGTAACCAGATGCGCCTTCAAAACCCAAACGAAATCCGCTAATGACTTCATCGAAAAGCAAGACTATTCCTTCACGCGTGCATACTTCACGCAGGTGTTTCAAAAAAACACCGTCTTGAATAAGCAGTCCATTATTCGCTGGAACGGGCTCAATAGCCACCACTGCAATTTGTCCGCGATACATTTCAACGGCTGCATCAAACGCTTCGACATCATTCAACGGAACTACAATCGTTTCGTTTACATAAGCTTGCGGAATACCTGCGCTACTCGAGGTTCCAAGTGTAGCTAGGCCACTTCCAGCTTTCACCAAAAGTGCATCTACGTGACCGTGATAACAACCTTCAAACTTCAACACCTTATCTCTTCCAGTATACCCTCTTGCCAAACGAATAGCGCTCATCGCTGCTTCTGTTCCGCTGCTTACAAACCTAATTTTTTCTAAATATTTATGGTGTTGTAAGATGAAGGAAGCTAATTCGTTTTCTTCTCTTGTAGGCGCTCCGAAACTCGCTCCTTTTGCGGCCGTCGTGCAAATTGCTTCCGTTACAGAATCATTGGCATGCCCCAAAATAAGTGGTCCCCAAGAACAACAAAAATCAATAAATTCATTACCGTCTGCGTCCCATACATGCGAACCTTTTCCTCTTTCAAAAAACAAAGGATTTCCTCCTACCGACTTAAATGCGCGAACCGGAGAATTCACTCCTCCCGGAAAATATTTCTTAGCTTCTACAAAAAGTGCCTCACTATTGCTCTGTTTCATGGTGCAAACTTACGCTTGAACGAGAAAAACAATGTACTTTTGCTTCCCACAATTTTTTATTAATTTGAAATATTACTTTACTCTTCTCTTATTTCTAATTGCCTCTACTTTGAGTGCAAAAGATTTTCCTATAGAATCATTTCAAAAGTTAGAGAAACTTGGGATTTCAGTAACACCTGAATGCGGTGTTTATGCAGAAGCAATAACTGTTTCGTTTAAAAACAATTCGCAGTTCACAATTCTCTTTCGATTAGGAAATTCTGATACTGATAAATTCCAAGTTTTTAAGAACCCAATTACCCTCAAACAGAACACCTGCATACAAGTAAAATTAGAAGGTGCTAATGCACCCAAATCAATTTTCATTGGAACATTCATTGTAGGACGAAAACACTCGCTTCCCGTAATATGTTTGAAAGTTACCGATAGTCAGTTCTTTCCACCAACAGGAATATACGACGGCACCCGATTATCGGGTGGAAATGATACCGCAGGCGGCGGTGGCCATTCCAATTACATTGGTAATGCCTGGAAAAAAAATCCAATCTCTTGCTTCGCTCAATTTTATTACAACAACAAATTGGTTGAGGCAACTTCATGTAAACTCAAAACCTTCGGAGGTTGGACATTGGGGTTACCCGAAAAATCATTACATCTTCTCACAGACACAACTGTAGGAAAGAAAAACTTCGAATACAATTTTTTTAAGAACAAACCCTACAACGAATTTGAGCATTTAGTTTTAAGAACAAGCGGTAGTGATCAGCATTTAACCCGGTTTAAGGATATAAGCATCTCAAGCTTCGCAGCTGAGCTTAACGTAGACTACATGGACTACGAGCCTGTAATCATGTATGTCAATGATAAATATTTTGGGATAATCAATCTTCGCGAAAAAATCAACAAAGAGTATCTTGGTAATAATCACAACGCCACAAAAAAAACAACAGAGCTGCTTGAACTGAGTGGAGGAAGTTCAAAGGAATACGCGGGCTTACTGAACTTCATTGCTCAAAATTATTTGTCTAAAGATTTTCCAAGTGAACTAGAAAAGCAAATGGATATTGAAAATTATTTCAATTATAGTTTTTTGGAAATATTTATCGCCAATATGGATTCTCGGGGAAACATTCGTTTCTGGAAAGATGCAACAGGTGAAAACAAATGGCACTGGATTTATTACGATGGTGATCTCGGCTGTGGCTCATATTATCACACTCAAAATTTTTTAAAGGAAAGAATAAGTCCCGTTCAAACAGAATGGTATAATCCGCTTTGGACAACACACATTCTTCGCTACACGACTTTAAATCCTGAACTTCGAAATAGATTTATTCAGCAATCTTGTCTGATTATGAATACCATTCTGCACAAGGATTCAACAGCGCGCAGAATGGATGAATTCGCAGATAACATTTCA
>JBEIFO010000285.1:0-3185 GCA_040382375.1 Crocinitomicaceae bacterium | reverse complement strand
TGAAAGCCACTAAATCTTGAAGGGTAAAGTCTTGCATAGGCGCGTTTAATTTTAGGGTTAACGCAACCTTATCTTTCGATATTGCCCTTTAGATAATCTTTTTTAGATTACCAGCTTTATGTTGTGCTTTTCAATGTGCTTACGAAGGTTGATTAACGCGTAGCGCATTCTTCCCAAAGCGGTGTTGATGCTGATTTCCAAGTGATCTGCAATTTCTTTGAAGCTCATGTCATAAACAATACGCATCATTACAATTTCGCGTTGCTCGGAAGGAAGCATGCCTATTAACTGGCGAACTTCTTTGGTCACTTCTTTTTGAATGACTTGCTTCAACACGTTGTTCGATGTCTCTTGAACGAAATCAAGTGGATCGTACTTATCAGTAGCACGTTGAATAGGCATTTTCTTGTTGTTGCGGAAATGGTCTATGCACAAGTTGTGTGCAATGCGCATGATCCAAGCAGAGAATTTACCTTCTTCGTTGTACTGTCCGTCTTTTAATGCTTGCACAGCCTTTAAGAAGGTGTCTTGGAATAAATCGTTTGCTAATTCGCGATCGCGAACGAACATGTAAATCTTTCCGAACACCTTTGACTTGTAGCGAGTCATTAACTCACGAAATGCGGGTTCGTTTCCTTGCATGTACAAGGTTACCAATTGGCGATCTGATTCGAGTGATAAGCGCATAACGGCCTCCTTTTTTAAATGGTTCAACTTAATTTAGAACTGAAAAAAAGTAGTGTTATATTCTATAGGCGCTTGATGTGATTTTTTGTTTCAATGTCTTTACTTCGACATCTTGAAAACGAATATAGTAATTGTTTTTACAAATAGCAAATAATTTTTTACTTTTTTTTCTTTCCTACCAATGAACAATAATCTGATTGAAGAGGTAATACCTTTGACACTTCAACATGAGAGACGTGAAGAACGAGAGCTACAAGACCCATATCATTATTAAAGGTGCACGCGTGCACAACTTGAAAAACATTTCTGTTTCTATACCGAGAAATAAATTGGTTGTGCTAACAGGATTGAGTGGTTCGGGAAAAAGTAGTTTGGCCTTTAACACGCTTTTTGCAGAAGGACAAAGAAGATATGTTGAAAGTCTATCCTCCTACGCGCGTCAGTTCTTGGGACGTTTCGACAAACCCGATGTAGATTCCATCGTAGGTATCAGTCCGGCTGTTGCCATTGAACAAAAAGTAACCGGAAGAAGTTCTCGCTCTACCGTTGGTACTTCCACAGAAATATACGATTACATTAAGCTGCTCTATGCGCGCATTGGTGTAACCTACTCTCCTACTTCTGGAAAAGCAATAACGAAGAACAATACATCAGATGTAGTGAATGCAATTTTCAAATTGAAAAATGAAACACGCTTCGCTATTGTTTGTCCGCTTAAAATAGAATCTGAAACTTCTTTTCAAATTGGAAAAGAGACGTTGCTCGCTCAAGGGTTCAGCAGACTGATTGTTGGAAATGATTTTGTCGAAATTCAAGAAGCGGAATACTCCTCTAAACAAACGTACTACTTGCTCATTGACCGCATGTCGAAAGATGATGAGCTCGAAGCTTCGCGTTTGGGAGACAGTGTGGATCTTGCGTTTTCCTTGGGACACGGGCACTGCGCGCTTTTCTTTCCAGATAAAAAGAAATTTGAAGTTTTCGCGAATCAGTTGGAAGAAGAAGGTGTTGTTTTCGAAGAACCTTCGTTGAATTTATTTTCATTTAATAACCCTATTGGCGCATGCAAATCCTGCGAAGGATTTGGAAGTATCATTGGCATTGATTCGAAGTTGGTTATTCCGAATGAAAATCTTTCGATTTACCAAGATTGTATCGCCTGTTGGAAGGGAGAAAAACTTAGCGGATGGAAAGATGATTTAATTCGCAATGCGAAGAAAGCCGACATTCCCATTCACACGCCTTACCGCGAATTAAGCGCAGTGCAAAAGAAAACCATTTGGGAAGGTTGCACGCATTTTCATGGAATAAATACCTTCTTTAAATATTTAGAAGCAGAGACTTATAAGATTCAGAATCGCGTTTTGCTTTCTCGCTATCGTGGAAGAACAGCGTGTCCTGAATGTCATGGAACACGATTGAAAAAAGAAGCGAATTATGTAAAGATTGCAAACACCTCTGTATCCGAATTGATGCTTCTTCCCTTGCACAAATCGTTGCACTTTTTCGAGACACTTACTTTAACAAAAAACGAAGAATCTATTGCTAAAAGAATTCTTCTCGAGATAAAAAACAGACTTCTTTTTTTGTGTGAAGTGGGATTGGAATATTTAACACTCAACAGACTTTCTAACACACTAAGCGGTGGTGAAGCACAACGCATACACCTCGCCACTAGCTTGGGAAGCGCGTTGGTTGGGTCTATGTATATTTTGGACGAGCCGAGCATTGGATTGCATCCACGCGACAGCAAACGTTTGCTTGAAGTACTGAAGAATTTACGCGATCAAGGCAACACCGTAATTGTTGTTGAACACGAAGAAGAAATTATTCGCAATGCCGATTACATCATTGATATTGGTCCAGAAGCTGGAGCGAAAGGCGGTGAGATTGTGTTCGAGGGAAATGCAAAAGATCTTGAGAAAAAAGGCAAAACCTTAACCGGAGAATATTTGCGTGGAGACAAGAAAATTCACATCGAAAAATCGAAAAAGAAACTCACCGATATTGTGTCGTTGAAAGAAGTGAATCTTCACAATTTATCGAATGCGAGTATTGACATTCCTCTTCACGCATTCAGCGTCATTACAGGGGTTAGCGGATCTGGAAAAAGTACACTTATTAAAAGCGTTCTCTACCCTGCCCTTCAAAATGCATTGAATGGAATTTCAGAAAACAGTTCGAATTACAGCGAACTTTCAGGAAGTATTTCTTCCATAAAAGCATTGGAATTTGTAGATCAAAATCCGATCGGAAAAAGCAGTCGTTCGAACCCAGCAACCTACTTAAAAATATACGACGACATTCGTGCATTATTCACTTCACAACCGTTGGCAAAACAGCGCAACATGAAGCCGGCATTTTTCTCGTTCAACGTAACGGGAGGAAGATGCGACACCTGCGAGGGAGAAGGGATTCAGACGATAGAGATGCAGTTTATGGCAGACGTTGAATTGGTCTGCGAAACGTGCAAAGGAAAACGATTTAAAGAAGAAGTT
>JBEIFO010000284.1:0-3192 GCA_040382375.1 Crocinitomicaceae bacterium | reverse complement strand
TCATCGATGTCGACATCTGTTTCGCGATAAACATCTAACTCATAACCGCACAATCTTCCGGCAAGACGAATGTTGTGTCCACCTTTTCCAATTGCTAAAGACACTTGGTCTGGCTTCAAGAACACATCTGCCTTCGCATTGTCTTTATCAATGCTAATACTTGAAATCTTCGCTGGTGCAAGCGCACGTGCAATTAACAAGTTCTCGTTTGTTGTGTAATGAATAACGTCTATATTTTCGTTTCGCAACTCACGAACAATTCCGTGAATACGTGAACCTTTCATACCTACGCATGCACCTACTGGATCAATACGATCATCGTAGCTTTCAACAGCGACTTTCGCACGTTCACCTGGCTCACGAACAATTTTCTTAATCGTAATTAAACCATCGAATACCTCTGGAACTTCTTGTTCGAATAACTTCTCTAAGAATTCAGGAGCGGTACGAGAAAGGATAATTTGAGGACTGTTGTTACGCAAGTCTACGCGATAAACAACCGCACGAATCGTATCTCCTTTTTTGTAGAAGTCAGAAGGAATCTGTTGATCCTTCGGCATAATCAATTCGTTGTTCTCGTCATCAAGAACAAGAATCTCGCGCTTCCATACTTGGTAAACTTCACCAGAGATAATTTCTCCAATGCGTTCCTTGTACTTCTGGTAGATATGATCCTTCTCGAGTTCTTGAATGCGGTTCTTCAACACTTGACCCATAGCCATAATGTTTCTGCGTCCGAAATCTTCGATTTTAATTTCTTCGATTAATTCTTCGCCAACCTCAAGATCGTCTACAATCTTTTGAGCCATGCTCACTTCGATTTCAGCTACCTCGTCATCAAGTTCTCCGTCTGGAACAACCTGACGCGTGCGCCAAATCTCTAAGTCGCCACGTTCTGCGTTAATAATTATGTCGAAGCCATCTTCAGCGCCCCAGCGCTTTACAATCATAGCTTTGAACATTTCCGCCAAGATGTTTGTGATCGTCTCGCGGTCGATGTTTTTGAATTCTTTAAAGTCTGCAAAAGACTCTATCAGGTTTAGTCCTTTCATAATGACAAGGTTAGTTAAAACGTATTACTACTTTGGTTTCTTTTATGTTATCAAATGCCAGGGTGACTGTTTTTTCCACCCATTCTTTTTTCTTTTTTCCGGGAAGCGCCTCTTTTTCTTGGTACTTCAATACAATTCCAGTCTCACTTACTTCGGCCAAATCGCCTTCGTACTTCTCTCCTTCACCTACTTTCACTTTAACTGTTCTTCCGATATTCTTAACAAATTGTCTATGCACCACCAGTGGTTTTCCAACTCCAGGGGAAGAAACTTCCATCGAAAAATCCTCTTTTTCACGATCCAAAGAAGATTCAACATGTCGGCTTATTTTCTTGCAATCCTCCACATTCAAACCTGAATCTTTATCGAGAAGCACCTCTATGGCATTGCCCGGACGAACGGAAATAGAAACGATAAATGCATCGGACAAGGTGTCCGTTTCGGCTATCTTGGCATTCACCAATTTTTCTATTTCTGCAACTGTTATCATGGCTAAAAAAAAGAGGGGTTAAAACCCCCTCTCTCGTTGTTCAATTCAGTTGCAAATATAGGCATTTTTCAACAATAAACCCAAATATCTTCTACCTAGCGCTTTTTTCTGTTAGTAAGTTGAATTGAGAGTAGCCGTTAATGCATTGTTTCTTTGTAAAAAACTCAGAGCATGAATGTATTGATCTTAGGTTCCGGTGGTAGAGAGCACGCCTTTGCGTGGAAAATTTCACAAAGCTCACTTATTCACGACATCTTCATTGCTCCAGGAAATGCTGGAACGGAGGCCTTTGGAACCAACCTTTCCATTGACCCTTCAGATTTCAAAGCAATAAAAAAGGCAGTCATCGAACACGGCATTAAAATGGTTATCGTAGGTCCTGAAGATCCGTTGGTGAAAGGCATAGTTGAATTCTTCGAAAAAGACAAGGCACTTACAGGTGTTGCGGTAATTGGACCTAATTCAATTGCAGCCCAGTTGGAGGGGAGCAAAGACTTCGCAAAAAAATTCATGGCAAAGCACGGTATCCCAACCGCTAAATATGGATCGTTTACCCATGAAACCTTAAAAGAAGGCCAAGCCTACCTCGATACACTTAAATCACCATACGTCCTCAAAGCCTCTGGCCTAGCTGCTGGAAAAGGTGTGGTTATTCTCGAAGATTTAGCACAAGCAAAAAAAGAATTGAAAGCAATGCTTTCAGACAAAAAATTCGGAGAAGCTTCGAGTACCGTTGTTATCGAAGAATTCTTAAAGGGAATAGAATGTTCCATCTTCATCATGACAGACGGAAACAATTACAAGGTGCTTCCTGAAGCAAAAGACTACAAACGAATTGGTGAAGGTGATCTTGGCTTGAACACAGGTGGCATGGGTGCCGTTTCTCCAGTGCCGTTCTGCACGCCTGAATTCATAGACAAAATAGAAGCTCAGATTATTATCCCGACCGTGAAAGGCCTAAAAGCCGACGGAATAGATTACAGAGGTTTCATATTCTTCGGTATCATTAAAGTTGGAAATGAACCCTACGTGATTGAATACAACTGCCGCATGGGTGATCCAGAAACGGAAGTCGTTATTCCGCGTATTAAAAGCGACTTGCTGCATTTGTTTGAAGGTATAGCTACTCAAACACTTGGTGAATGCGACATTCACGTAGACCAACGCTATTGCACGACGACTATGCTCGTTTCAAAAGGATATCCTGAATCTTCTGAAAAGGGTAAAGAAATTTCAAATATTGAAAATGCTCGTGACTGCATAATCTTTCACGCAGGAACGAAAAAGAACGGAACAAAAGTAGTTACCAATGGAGGAAGAGTGCTAACGACAACCGCCTACGGCAGTTCACTTCATGAAGCTATTGGAAAAAGTAACGAGGCCGCCGACACCATTTCTTTCTCTGGAAAATATTTCAGAAAAGACATTGGTAACGACCTTAAAAAACTAATCAAAGAGAAATAACTAATCGCAAAGAGAAGAAATCCCATTGACGTAGAATTTCACAACGTCAATTTCCTTCGCTGTTGAACTTCCAAGAAATCCGATGATAAGTTCATTGGTTATTTTCTCATTGTATTGCTTCAATAATTTATGAGAAATTGGCATGTACGTATAATGCCATTTTTCTTCAGAATAACCCGTGCGTTT
>JBEIFO010000283.1:0-3212 GCA_040382375.1 Crocinitomicaceae bacterium | reverse complement strand
GCGGTACACAGCCCACAAAACCAATAGCAACAATCAATGCTAAGGATAGAACCACTTGAATCTTTCTCATATTTCTTTTAATGTCTTTCAAAATTGCAGCACAAATTCAACACACTCAATCAAAATATTTTGAATTGTTAACCAAGGGGTGTTCGTCAAGTTTCAAAATGAGTTGTGATCTGATTCAAATTCGAGGGCATTTTCGTGGCCATGAACAGCATTTCATTCCACAATGAGGGTACTAGGCCTAAAACTCCTTCAAAACGGCTTTTAAAGGCCTGGATTAAAGAATTCGTTGGAAATCACGGTAAAAAAGTAGGGGAGTTAGCCTTTGTTTTTTGTTCTGACGAAAAAATCCTTGAGGTAAATCAAAATTTCCTCCAGCACGATTATTACACCGACATTATCACATTCGATTATTGTGAGGGTGAAATTATCGCCGGTGACATTTATATTAGCGTGGAACGTGTAGCTGAAAATGCTAATTTTCACAAAGTAGAATACACGCATGAACTACTCCGCGTTTTGGCGCATGGTGTTCTTCATCTCATTGGTTTTCAAGATAAAGAAGAAAATAAGAAAGCTGAAATGACTAAAAATGAAGATTTGTGTATCTCGCTTTTTTTTACTAAATTCGCGCAATAACCACTCTTTATAAAAGAGTAAAAAACACGTTTCACGTGAAACATTAAGAAAATGAACAAACATTACAATATCATAGTTGTTGGCGCTGGACATGCGGGAAATGAGGCTGCTGCTGCCGCTGCCAATCTCAAAAATAGCGTTTTATTGATCACCATGGATATGAATAAAATAGGACAAATGTCCTGTAATCCTGCCATGGGTGGTGTAGCTAAAGGTCAAATAGTCAGGGAGATAGACGCGCTTGGTGGTTATAGTGGGGTAGTCTCAGACCTCTCTGCAATACAGTACCGTATGCTCAATTTAAGTAAGGGTCCGGCTATGTGGAGTCCCCGTACTCAGAACGACCGTATGCTATTCGCTGAGGAGTGGCGCAACGCCCTGGAACAAACTCCAGGCGTAGATTTTTGGCAAGACTCGGTGAACGAGATTATTCTAGAAAACAACCGGGTCAAAGGGGTGAAAACCGCACTGGGCATGACTTTTTCATGTGATGCTGTGGTTATTACCAGTGGCACATTTCTAAACGGTGTTATTCATATTGGTGAGAAGCAATTCGGGGGTGGTAGAATAGGTGAGAAGGCTTCTCACGGAATTACAGAACAGTTGGTTTCATTGGGGTTTCGGGCAGGTAGAATGAAAACAGGAACACCTCCGCGCATTGATGGAAGATCACTAGATTATTCGAAAATGGAAGTGCAGGAGGGTGATGTAAATCCTCAAAGATTTTCCTTCATTCATCAACCAAAAATTACTCAGCAAAGATGTTGCTGGATAACAAACACCAATAGTTTTGTGCATGAAGTTCTTGCAACAGGGTTTGAACAAAGCCCAATGTTCACTGGAAGAATCACCGGAACAGGACCGCGCTATTGTCCGTCTATTGAAGATAAGATCACGAGATTCGCAGATAAAGATTCCCACCAACTGTTCGTTGAACCAGAGGGATGGAAAACAGTTGAAATTTACCTAAACGGATTCTCTACAAGCTTACCTGAGGAAGTTCAACAAAAAGCATTGAATCTCATCCCTGGATTTGAAAACGCTAAAATGTTCCGTCCGGGATATGCCATCGAATACGATTATTTTCCACCAGATCAATTGAAGCCAACGCTTGAAAGCAAAGATGTTTCAGGATTATTCTTTGCCGGACAAATCAATGGAACAACAGGGTATGAAGAAGCTGCGGGACAAGGAATTATTGCGGGGATAAATGCGGGATTATTTGTTCAAGAAAAGGCTCCGTTTATTCTGAGAAGAGACGAAGCGTATATTGGTGTGCTCATTGACGATCTTATAACTAAAAGCACAGACGAACCCTACCGTATGTTCACGAGCAGAGCAGAATACAGAACATTATTAAGACAAGATAACGCCGACGAAAGATTAACGCCATTATCTCATGCTATTGGACTAGCCTCAGATCAACGCCTTGAATTACTTGAAAAGAAGAGAGAAAACATTAAATCTGTTATGAAGGTCATTGAAAAAACATCGACCTCTCCTGAAGAAATAAATGAGTTGCTCCAAGAAAAGGGTAGCGCACCTATTGATCAAAAATTGAAACTTATCACTCTTCTTACCAGGCCTCATGTGAGCTTAGAAGATATAATATCAAACAATAGTGTCTTAGAGGCCCAAATTTCAACTCTAGGTGAAGAAAGGGTGGAAGTGGTTGCTGCTGTAGAAATAGCCGTAAAATACGCCGGTTATTTGCAACGAGAAAGGGATATGGCCGATAAGCTTACAAGACTTGATCATATTCAACTTTCTTCTGAGTTTGATTACCTTAAACTCACATCGATGAGTATTGAAGCAAGGCAAAAACTTTCTAAGATTAGACCATCAACTGTAGGACAAGCGAGCCGAATTAGCGGTGTGAACCCTTCTGATGTTTCAATACTCCTGATTCATTTGGGTAGATAGTTTCATGTGAAACCAACTACTTTTTTTCTTTCAATTTAATGCCATCTACTTTGTAGAGCTTCCCTTCTTGGTAAGTAACTGTATTGATATAAATTCCATCTTCATCGAAATACATCCAATCTCCTTCTAACTCGCCACCTTCATATTCCCCCTTCATTTCGTTTTTTCCGTTTGAATAAAAATATTCATGCTTTCCCACAGGCGCGCCTAATTCAAATTTCCCTTCAAACATTTTAGTTCCATTGGAATGTGTAAAGACCCAAAGACCATTTCTTTCATCATCAACATATTCACCTTCTTCTTTGTGATCGTTTATCGATCGATACCATTTCCCTTGTTTCAATCCATCTCCATAATCACCCTCTAAAACAACAACGCCCAGGCTGTCGTTTTCTACATAATGCCCATCTAATTTTCCTTTTCGATAAGATTCCTCTCTGAGTACAATTCCATTCGAATAATACCACAACCACTTTCCTGAAATAAAATTATTATCATACTTACCTAGCTGCTCTACCTTTCCGTTTTCGTAGTAATACTTCCAATCACCATTTTTCTTACCATTTGAATAACTACCAACAGATCTAACTTTTCCATTTGGAAAGTAGTATTTCCATTCCCCTATTTCTCTGTTCAGTGAATCG
>JBEIFO010000282.1:0-3216 GCA_040382375.1 Crocinitomicaceae bacterium | reverse complement strand
TGAACACGCCCAAACGTTCGAAGCGCGATTGCTCTATCCACTTCAACAACTCTTTGTGATCGGCAGGGGTTTCTCCTGGAAATCCGGTAATCAACGTCGTGCGAATTGCAATATCCGGAACTTTCATACGAATATCCTGAATAAGCGCATCGGTCTTCTCACGTGTAATACCGCGCTTCATGGCTTGCAACATTTTTGTTGTTCCATGTTGAAGAGGCATATCTAAATACTTACAAATATTGTCGCGCTCGTTCATCACATCAAGCACATCCATCGGAAATCCGCTTGGAAAGGCATACTGCAAACGAATCCAATCGATTCCTTCAACATCTGAAAGACGCTTCAACAATTCTGAAAGTGTGCGTTTCTTTTCAATGTCTAATCCGTAAAAAGTTAAATCTTGAGCAATGAGCACCAATTCCTTCGTTCCGCTCGCCGCCAAAGATTTAGCGTTCTTCACGAGCTGCTCCATAGGCGTACTCACGTGCTTTCCACGCATAAGCGGAATGGCGCAAAACGAACACGGACGATCACATCCTTCCGCAATTTTAAAATAAGCGAAATGACTTGGTGTGGTTAACAAACGCTCTCCAACCAATTCCGTTTTGTAATCGGCTTTTAATGTTTTCAATAAACGAGGGAGATCACGCGTTCCAAAGAATGCATCAACTTCCGGAATATCCTTTTCCAGTTCTGGCTTGTAGCGTTCACTCAAACATCCGGTAACGTATAGTTTCGAAACATTTCCCTTTTCTTTTTCTTTCGCCCAGGCCAAAATGGTATTGATGCTTTCTTCTTTCGCATTATCAATGAATCCGCAGGTATTGATGATTACAATTTCCGAATCGGTTTCTTCCGACTCATGCTCTACATCGAAAGCATTCGCTTTCAACTGCGCCATCATGATTTCCGAATCGAAAATGTTTTTCGCGCAACCCAAGGTTACTACGTTCACCTTGTTTTTCTTGAGTGTTTTCGTCTTCATTATTTTGTTTTTCCTGCGAATAAACTATCTACAAATTCAAATCTATTGAAGACTTGAAGATCACCAGCTTGCTCCCCCACTCCAATAAAGCGAACGGGGATATTGAACTGATCTGAAATTCCAATTACAACTCCGCCCTTCGCTGTTCCATCTATTTTCGTAATGGCCAGAGAAGACACTTCGGTAGCTGCTGTAAACTGCTTCGCCTGTTCAAATGCATTCTGTCCGGTTGAACCGTCTAAAACCAACATCACATCGTGCGGAGCATTCGGCACAACCTTTTGCATCACTCGCTTAATTTTAGTCAACTCATTCATGAGTCCAACCTTGTTGTGCAGGCGACCCGCAGTGTCAATAATTACAACATCGGCATTTTTAGAAACAGCAGACTGCAGCGTATCGAAAGCCACAGCAGCAGGATCAGCATTCATGGCTTGCGCTACAATCTCAACATTCGCGCGTTCAGCCCAAATTTTCAGTTGATCAATAGCCGCTGCGCGGAAGGTATCTGCCGCACCCAGCACCACCTTCTTTCCTTGTTGTTGAAGTTGGTAAGCCATCTTTCCAATAGTGGTAGTCTTTCCCACCCCATTCACTCCAACCACCATAATTACGTATGGCATTCCATCAGTAGCTGGAATATAAATTTCCTCGCTCTCCTCTCCTTCGTGACCAACGAGCATTTGCGCAATCTCATCGCGTAACACTTGATTTAATTGATCTGAAGGCATTGATTTCTCTTGACGAACGCGCTCTTGAATACGCTTAATAATCTTTTCAGTTGTGTCTGTCCCAACATCCGATGTGATTAGAATTTCTTCCAACTCATCCAGCATCTCTTCGTCAACATGGGCTTTACCCGTAATAATACGTGCAAGCTTCCCGAAAAAACCTTCGCGGGTTCTTTCAAGACCAAGATCTAACTTGTCTTTTTTTTCTTTCGAAAAGAGGCGTTTAAAGAAACTCATAGTATAGGTCTAAAATAAAAAAAAGGCCTTTCCAAAGGAAAAGCCTTTTAACATATTTCTAACAGCGATTAGCCTTTAGCAAACCACTCGCCGATTTTGTCGTTGTGCACAATTTCCTCTTTAAAGGAATATGATCCTGTCTTTGCAGACTTGATCATTTTAATAACCTTGGTGTGGTTCTTTCCACCACCAGTTTGAAGGGTCGCAACTACTTTCTTTGCCATGACTTAATCTTATTTGATTTCTTTATGAACCGTCATTCTCTTCAAAATCGGGTTGAATTTTTTCTTCTCTAAGCGCTCAGGAGTGTTCTTCCTGTTCTTAGTAGTGATGTAACGGCTTGTGCCGGGTTTGCCAGACTCTTTGTGTTCTGTGCACTCCATTATAACTTGTATTCTATTACCTTTCTTAGCCATTGTTGCAGAAATTGGACGGCAAATATACGTAGAATATTGAGAATTGCAACATTGATATTCATTTTTTTCACCTTCTCATTCCCTACACCCATGGAATAACCACAAATCTATGTTAATAAGACACTAGCCCCCCTGCTTTTTCTGTTGTTCTACTGAATAATTTCACACATCCATACAACTGTACATTTTGGCTAAAAAAAGAAAAGGCGAGGCAGACACCTCCGCCGAATTTGAAGATAGAAACGACCACTTACAACGCGACGAACGGTCTTATCGCATAGCGGGGCTTGCTGTGCTGTTGCTTTCCGCATACATTGCCATTGCCTGTGTTTCCTATTTGATTTCAGGTGCCAATGACCAAGATATTTTAATAGGCAACGGGCCTCAAAACGTTTCCTATCAAAATTGGATGGGTGGCATCGGAGCTAGTTTAGCCCATGCTCTAATGTTCCATTTTGCTGGCATTGCAGCACTTTGTCTTCCTTTTCTAACTTTTCTAATCGGCTGGAAATTTTTAACGGGCAAGCACCTTCTACCCTTCTTCAAAACATTTCGTATTTGCTTAGGAATAATGCTTTTCGTGCCGCTCGCTGTTGGCTTCTTTGCTCATCATACCAATCCCATCCCCTATGATCACAGTGAAATTTCTATCAATGGACTATTTGTTGGCGGCTACGGCGTGGTTGCCACCCACTTCTGCGTTTCGAATTTGGGTTGGATAGGCACCTTACTCGGAATTCTTTTTGTAGTTGTCGTTTTCTTCATTGTGAACTTCAATCATCACGTAGACACCTTCATGGCTCGATTGGCCGTGTTGTTTAGATCGAAACCTAAGCCCGATAACCCG
>JBEIFO010000281.1:0-3220 GCA_040382375.1 Crocinitomicaceae bacterium | reverse complement strand
TTTTTCAGTAATGAAATCGAGATCTTCCCAGTTGTTCAATCGAATGAAGTTCACACCGGGCATAAGCGGACGGAAGTTCCGCTTCTTGACTTCATTCGCACTAATAGCCATAGCTCCCGTCGTGCTTCCATGGTACGACCCCACGAACGCAACAATTTCCTTTCTTCCTGTAACGCGTTTCACCAATTTTATAGCCGCCTCAATCGCTTCCGTTCCGCTATTCACAAAGTAGCAACAATTCAATTCAGTTGGAAGTAATTTGAGCAAGCTCTCAGCCGCAAGATTTTGCGACTCTTGCACGAACTCACCGTAAACCATCGTGTGCAAGTGCTTATCTACCTGCGCATGAATAGCCTCGCGAATACGTGCATTCCCATGCCCCAGATTACTCACCCCAACACCACTCACAAAATCCATAATCCGAGAACCATCTTTTTTATAAACATACAACCCCTCGGCACGCTCCACCTCAATCCCCAACGGAAACGGCGTCGTCTGCGCTAACCCCTTCTCAAAAAATATGTTTGATTGGCCCATGAAATTTTATTTTGGGCGAAAGATATTTCGCCCCTAATTAACAATTAATACGGGCGAAATATCTTTCGCCCATTTGATATTATTCAATAATGATTTCGTCCAAAAAGACCCACGGCTTCCCGCCAACACCCAAATGCCATTCAGGAATTTTATCAAACGCCGGAACCGCAATGCATTTAACATACTTCACCGCACTTACATCACCCTTGTAATTCTTGTCGAAGGTAGCAGTGTACTCATGCACTTGCGGACCTTCAACGCGTTGCTGCGAGGTGTAATCTTGTGAATACACTTCGTCGTAGGACTTTCCATCTTTACTAACGAAGTATTTTACGTTGGAAGGAAACCAAATCCACGGACGAATATCTTGATAAGCAGAGAGCGAAATCTTTTTGATGTTGGTCGGATTTTTCAATTCAATAACACATTCCATTTTGCCATTGTATCCTTGCCATACACCCGTTCTAAAATCGAGCTTTCCACGAATGCCATCGATTAGCGCATCATTCCCACCGGCAGTGTATTGCGCGTCGTAGTTGCCCACTTCCTTCATCACTAAATTTCCTGAACGTTTGTAATAGGTGGCTTCAATCCAAGGACTGTCGATCTCTTGGTCTGAACCGGCCAATCCTTTTACCAGTATGGTGCAGGTCTTTGTAATCTTGAAAGGTTCCGAATAGAAGAACCCTTTTTTCTTGCTTCCACCTTCTTCCATTATTTCAACTTTAATTTGAGAAGCACTATTCAAACATGAAATGGAAATCATTTGTTCGCCCACGAATGCGCGATTGGGAGCAGTGATGATAGGCGCAGGGACAATCTTTTTTTCATTGTAAATACCAAGTGGAAATGGGGAAGGATAGCCTTGCCCCTGCGTGTTAAACTCCGGCATTGGATCGTAATCTTGCCACCAGCCGTTGTATTCACCAGGACAAATCGGATACGTATTCCAAGCGCTTACAACATACCACGCCGACATTTGTCCGCAGTCTTCGTTTCCGCAAAGTCCATCTGGAGTAGTAGAGTAGAGGGTCTTCATAATGCTATCGCGATACATGTGAACTTTATCTCTGTTTACATAAGCATACAAATAAGCCATGTGATGACTCGGTTCGTTGCCGTGCGCGTATTGTCCAATGAGTCCTGTAATATCAGCTTGCTCTCTTCCGGTTGTTTGCGTTGGAGCGTTGAAGAGTTTGTCTAATTCCGCTTCGAATTCTTTCTTTCCACCCATCAATTCCATCAATTCAGGAATGGCATGTGGCGCGAAGAATCTATATTGCCAAGCATTCGCTTCGGTGTAATGAAAGTTCACTTGAAAGGGGTCGAAAGGTGTTGCGAAACCGCCATTGACACGAGCACGCATGAATTTCGTTTCCGGATCGAAAACGTTTTTCCAGTTCTGAGAACGAATGGCATATTGTTGCGCAACGGCTTTATCCCCTATCATTTCAGCGTAACGTGAAATGCAGAAGTCGTCATACGCAAACTCCAATGTCTTACTCACGCTTTCGCTGAACTCATCGCCAGGAACATATCCATATTTTACATAAGCTTTCTTTTCATCTTGCGGACCGTTACTTGTCGCAACCATGGCTTCCAACATTTTCAATTCGTCTTCACGGTTTTTGAAACGAATACCTTGCTGGTAGGCTTCTGCAACCACAGGTACACTGTGATATCCGATCATGCAATAAGTTTCGTTACCGGCCAATTCCCATACAGGTAATTCACCACGTTCCTTGTGCATTTCAAGGAAGGTTTTCATCCAATCTTGTGTGCGTTCAGGTTCGAGTTTGCACATCATGGGATGGTAAGCGCGGAACGTATCCCAAAGTGAAAACACAGTGTAGCGCGTATATCCTTCAGCCGTATGAATCGTATTGTCCATGCCTCTGTATCTTCCATCTACATCGCTCCACACATTCGGAACAGTGTAACAGTGATACAATGAAGTGTTGTAATTCTCAAGTCCTTTTCCGGTTGGAAATAAAATCGGGGCAGGCGCTTTTTCGAAAACTTTCTGCCACTGGTCTTCAACTTTTTGTTTGTTGTAATTGAAATCGTTTCGAGGCATTTCCGCATATAAGTTCTTTTTCGCTCCTTCTTCATCAACACCAGAAATACCCACGCGAATGGTCAATACATTTTTTTCGGTTGGAAGGAAAAGAAATTGAAAAGCTTGAATCATCTCAAGTTCGATCTTAGTTTCTCCTTTTTCATTCACACTCTTCGAACGTTGCATCAATTGGTCATTTCCAACAAAAGGCTGAGAGAACACCGCGTAGAAATAAGTGTGTTGTTCTGTTGCCCAAGCTTCAGAAACACGGTATCCGCTAATAGCAGTATCGCCATAAAAATGCAAGTCGTAATACAAGAGTTTATCTCTGTGCATGAAATCTAAAAACAGCAAACACGAGTCTCCCGGTTGCATTTTGTATTTGTGCAATCCTGCGTGAGTAGAGGCAGTGAAGCCTGCATCAATGTTGTAATCATCCAGGTGAACTCCGTAGACTCCAGGACTTCCGGTCTCTCTTTTATGGGAAAACCTTGAAGCAATTGCATCGCGCCATAGTGGTTTTTCTTTCGTGTGTCCATTCGTTGGCATGAACAGTATATCACCGTAATCAGACACTCCCGTTCCTTGCAAATGCGTGTGCGTGAATCCGTAAATAATGCTATC
>JBEIFO010000280.1:0-3222 GCA_040382375.1 Crocinitomicaceae bacterium | reverse complement strand
TGAAAACTTCGACCCTATTGGAATTCATACCGGAGACAGCATCACTGTTGCTCCTGCTATGACATTAAGCGACACGTCCTTCCAAAAGATGCGTGACATGGCCATTATGATGATGCGCGCCATTGGAAACTTCGCAGGCGGATGTAACGTTCAATTCGCAGTTTCTCCCGATGCGAACGAAGACATTATTGCCATTGAAATTAATCCGCGTGTTTCGCGTTCTTCAGCCTTGGCATCGAAAGCAACGGGGTATCCAATTGCCAAGATTGCTTCGAAGCTAGCCATCGGTTACCACCTCGACGAACTTCAAAACCAAATCACCAAGAGCACTTCGGCGTTGTTCGAACCAACCTTGGATTATGTGATTGTAAAAATCCCGCGCTGGAACTTCGATAAATTCCCTGGGTGCAACCGTGAATTGGGTTTGCAAATGAAGAGCGTTGGTGAAGTAATGGGCATTGGACGAAGCTTCCAAGAAGCGCTTCAGAAAGCGTGTCAGTCACTTGAAATCAATCGCAACGGTCTTGGTGCAGACGGAAAAGAACTTCGTGATCAGCAAGAAATTTTAGACTCATTAGAGCACCCTAGTTGGAATCGTATTTTCCACATATACGACGCCATTAAATTGGGAATACCCTTCAAAACCATTCAAGAAAAAACACGCATCGACTTGTGGTTCTTGAAACAAATTGAAGAATTACTTCAGTTGGAACGCGTGATTGAAAAGCACACGCTCGCTTCCATTCCGAAAGAATTGTTGTTCGAAGCGAAACAAAAAGGATATGCAGACAGACAGATTGCACATCTTCTGAAATGCTTGGAAAGTGAAGTCTACACGAAGCGCGACGAGATGGGCATTCAGCGTGTGTACAAATTGGTAGACACCTGCGCTGCAGAGTTCGAGGCGAAGACTCCGTATTACTACAGCACCTTTGAATACGAGAACGAAAGTGTTCGTTCTGAAAACAAAAAAGTAATTGTGTTAGGAAGTGGCCCGAACCGCATTGGTCAAGGTATCGAGTTCGACTACTCCTGCGTGCACGGCGTGCTTGCAGCGAAAGAATGCGGATACGAAACCATCATGATCAACTGCAATCCGGAAACCGTATCAACCGATTTCGACACAGCAGACAAGTTGTATTTCGAACCCGTTTTCTGGGAACACATTTACGACATCATTCGTCATGAAAACCCCGTGGGAGTAATCGTTCAGCTTGGCGGACAAACAGCTTTGAAGCTCGCAGAAAAATTACAGCGCTACGGAATTAAAATATTAGGGACCTCTTTCGACGCCTTAGACTTGGCCGAAGACAGAGGTCGTTTTTCAAATTGTTTGAAGGAAAATAACATCCCGTATCCGAAATTCGGGGTGGTTGAAAACGCAGAGCAAGCCATTGAGCTTTCGAAAAATTTAGGCTTCCCGTTGTTGGTTCGTCCGAGCTATGTATTGGGTGGACAAAAAATGAAGATTGTCATTAACGAACACGAATTGGAGCAGCACGTGGTGAACATTCTTAACGACATGCCTGACAATCAGATTTTGTTAGACCACTTCTTGGAAGGCGCTATTGAAGCGGAAGCCGATGCCATCTGCGACGGAACCGATGTTTACATCATTGGCATTATGCAACACATTGAACCCGCTGGAATTCACAGCGGTGACTCTTACGGAGTTCTTCCTCCATATAACTTGGGCGACCTTGTTATGACTCAGATTGAAGAGCACACGAAGAAAATTGCCTTGGCGCTTGGAACGGTTGGTCTGATTAACATTCAGTTCGCCATTAAAGACGACGTTGTATACATTATTGAAGCGAATCCCCGTGCATCGCGCACAGTGCCTTTCATAGCGAAAGCCTACGACGAACCGTATGTTAACTACGCTACGAAAGTCATGTTGGGTGAATTGAAGGTGAAGGACATTAACTTCCAACCGAAACGAAACGGATACGCGATAAAAATCCCTGTATTCAGCTACGAAAAATTCCCAGAAGTAAACAAGGAACTCGGTCCGGAAATGAAATCAACTGGCGAAGCCATTCGATTTATCAAAGACCTGAAGGATCCGTTTTTCAGACAGATTTTTTCGGAGCGGAATCTTTACTTATCAAAGTAAAAATCGAAGCAAGCTTCGATCAATCCTGCGGATCAATTCTACGAATCAATCACTGCGTGAGAAATCACCTATGGTGATCAATCCTGCGGAGCAATTCTGAGAATCAATAACAATGTGAGCAATCCTGCGGATCAATTCTGCGAATCAATCACTGCGTGATCAATCTCGTTGAGATGAATCGTTCCGATTAATCCGAAGGATTGATTGCGAAGCAATTGATTTGTCGAAGACAAATTGATCAACGAAGTTGAGTTATGCCTATTTATTCCAGAATTTCAACAAATCAACCCAAACTTCTTTGCTGCAAATCAATATTCACGGGCTTTCTCAAGCCTTTCAGAACTTAAAAAGTCGGACATATTGATTTATAAAACATTCGCATTTACATGAGGAGATTTGCCAAAAATCTCAATTATGTTACCCATGTATCAATACAGCGAAGAACTTGCAACAAATGTCCTAGACATCATTAGCAAACTTCCAGATTATCAAAAAAGGTCATCAATGGTTGACCAGCTTCGACGAAGTGCAACATCTGTTTTTGCCAATATGAACGAAGCTAAATCATCTCAATCGAAGAGAGATTATGTTCATAAACTTTCAATTGCTTTAAAAGAATGCAGAGAAAGTGAAGGATGGATTAAGCTTCTTCACCGTGCTGAAATAATTTCACTTACTGATTATGAAATTATCAGAGGATACCTTCGAAAAGTCGGTGGCGCCCTTTATGCGGTGATTAAGGCGATGAAGAAAAAACTTTAAATCCGAAGGATTGATCACGAAGTGATTGATTCGTAGAATTGATCCGCAGGATTGATCACCGAAGGTGATTGATCACGTAGTGATTAAAGCCCTTTGATATAATTGTTAAACGAATCATTAAACGCCGTCCCTCCCGCTGTGCGGTGTTTAGAGAGTTGTTTGAATTCCACCAATGCCCACAACACGAATTCCATGAGGAAGGGAACGTCAGCGGTTGCAACCTTCGGTTGATACTTGTTTAACAAAATCACAAGAGGTTCAACGGAAAGGAGTGCTTTCACGTATGTCTCTTCGTTCGATTCGTCGCTGAGTTCAAAGGCGTCTGCTTCAAAAAACCAGTTGAT
>JBEIFO010000279.1:0-3228 GCA_040382375.1 Crocinitomicaceae bacterium | reverse complement strand
TGAAGAGGAAAGAGCGAATCTCTGTGCTTCGTTTCAACATACAATAGTGACCTATTTGCTTAGACAAATTCAAAGAGGAAGAGAGGTGACCGGTATTGATCAAATTGCCATTTGCGGAGGAGTTTCAGCGAACACTGAGTTACGAAAGCAGCTTATTCAATACGGACAAAAGAATGGGGTTGAAGTATTCATACCCCCGTTTAAATATTGCACAGATAATGCAGCTATGATTGGCGTAGCTGCACATTATTTAATGAAAGGAAACCAATTTTCAGATTTGAAAATGGTTCCCTTGAGTCGATACCCGTTATAGATTATTGTACTTGTAAAGCGGATCCATTTCACTATCTGGACCAACCGTAATTAGGGGTTTAATTATACCGTTGTTAAGCCCGTAAACCCAACCGTGAATAAGTGGCATTTCACGATTCTTCCAAGCACCTTGCACAATATTAGTTTCAGCAAGATGATGAACTTGCTCAAGCACGTTCAATTCTACCAAGCGGTCGAATTGTTTTTCTTCACCTTCAATAGAATGTATTTCATCTCGATTCGTTTTGTAAACATCTTTGATGTTACGAAGCCAGTTGTTAATCAATGGTAAATAGTCGTTGCCCATTGCAGCTTTAACACCGCCACAACCGTAATGTCCGCAAACAATAATGTGCTTCACTTCTAATACATCAACGGCATAGGTTAGAACGCTCAATAAATTAATATCCGTATGCACCACCATGTTCGCAATGTTCCTATGTACGAATATTTCACCTGGAGCTGTGCCTGTAACCTCGTTGGCTGGCACTCGGCTATCGGAACAACCAATCCATAAATATTCAGGAGTCTGAATTGCTGCTAGCTTCTTGAAGTAATCTGGGTTTTCTTCAATGCGATCTTCAGCCCAAGCTTTGTTGTTCAACAATAGATTTTCAATGACTGACATAACTTAAAGTTTAATGGTTTTTAGCACCTCGGGTAATTCTCCCCAGTTGTTTTTATTGAGTTCAATTTGAATATTTTTCGATTTCGAACTTACGATAAAATTTTGAATAATTTCCAAAATATCGGGATCCATAAATTCACATTTGCGAGCGTCAATTAATAAAGAACTTCCTTCTGGAATTTTCATTAGGGCTTTTTTCAATGCAGGTTTATTTAGGAATGAAACTTCTTTGCGGAAGCGCAGAATAGCATCGTTGTTTTCGCCTTTTGTTACTCGAATGGCACTCTTGAAGTTTGAGCGAATAACGAAGAATAAACCGAAGGCAAGTCCAACCATTACCCCCTTTAGCATGTCACTGAAATAGATAGCCAAAAACGTGGCAATGAATGGAAGGAATTGGGCAATACCTTCTTTCCAAAGATCTCTGAAAATGACTGGTTTTGTAAGCTTGAATCCAACCATAATTAAAATAGCGGCTAACGCAGATAGTGGCACCATGTTCAAGTAGGGACCTAAGAACAAAACAGCCATCAATAGCCAAACCCCATGCATAAAGGCAGACCATTTGGTCTTTGCTCCGGCCAAACGGTTCGATGAGCTGCGCACGACAACAGAAGTTACAGGTAATCCACCAAACAGACCACTAGCAGCATTACCAATCCCTTGTGCAAGCAACTCGCGATTAGGAGGAGTTATGCGTTTCTGTTCGTCGAATTTATCTGTCGCTTCAATGTTTAAGAGCGTTTCAAGTGACGCAACTATTGCTATAATTGCTGCCTGCACCCACACAGTCGTATTTAAGAAGTTGGCAAGATTTAACTTATTCCAAATGAATAAACTTGAGGCTGTTTCGAGTGACGGTAGCTGAATGAAATGTTCGGCCTCGAGCTGCTCTGTAATTCCAAAATATTTGGAAGTGATGTTTAAAATAATTCCAACAACCACAACGATAAGAAACGGAGGCGCAATCTTTAATAGAAGGGTATTCTTCATTCTTTTTGAATCGAAGAAAATGAGCAGAAGCAAACAGGTTAATCCAATAACGACTGCCTCACTGTGAATTGTTGCATGAAAGAGCTCTGTAATGGTGTTGTTCCCATCTGCCTGAATAAAGTTTTCATCACCTTCATAGTCTCCATCGTAGCCAACTAAATGCGGAATCTGCTTGAAGATGAGAATGAATCCGATAGCGGCCATCATTCCTTTAATCACGGAAGTCGGAACAAATTCACCGAAGAACCCAACTCTTAAAGCTCCGAAAATAATTTGTAAAATCCCGGCAAGGAAAACACTCGTGAAAAATAAGTTTAAGTCATTGTTTAGACTAGAAATGGCTGTTGTAACAACCACAATAAGACCAGCTGCAGGTCCAGATACGCTCAACTGAGAACCACTTAAAAGTCCAACAATTAATCCTCCTGCAATACCAGAGATTACTCCAGTTATCGCTGGAAGTCCCGTAGCAAAGGCAATTCCTAAACACAACGGAAGTGCAACTAAGAATACAACTAACGAAGCTGAAAAGTCGTTTTTATGTGGAAAGATAAGTTTCATGTCTTTAGTTAAATCGTGTTTTCTGCGTTGAGGATGTTGTAATAATTCCCCAAATCTAATCTAAGTTTTCGAATGTACTCTTCCTTCAACCAATCTAAATAACTATCGGTACTTTTCGAAATACAGTAGCTGTATTGCTTCATTCGGCTCTTAATATCTTGATCAAGAATTTTTAAAAGCTCGAATGCTCTTTCCAAGGTTGGTGCGTTCTCTTGAATAATCGTAGCATGTTGCTGCATGCTCTTGTCGAGCACACTTTTTCCTTTTCCTCCAAAACGCGTAATGCGCAAATACTCTTCTTTAATATCGAAGTCTATCACTGGAGAAAGTGCGAACATATCGCGAATCTCTGGCGACATCTCGTATTTCATTTCGCGCGACATTTGCTCGTCGCTGACAATGCTCTCCAGGTAATTGTGCGGATGCGCGAAGATGTCGAACCAATCAATGAACTGCTCCCACAAACCGAATCGCTTGGCGTTATTTCCTAAGTCTATAACTGTAAATTCTTTTTTCTCTTTGAATATTCGAGAGCCACGTCCAATCATTTGATGATAGAGCGTAAGCGATTTTGTTGCTCGGTTAATGATGATTGTTTCAACCGAAGGTTCATCGAAACCAGTGGTTAAAATAGAAACAGATGACAATACAGCGTCTGGTTTGTTTTTAAACCAATCTAGAATTTCTCGGCGCTCTTGTTCGTTGTGTGTGTTATCTAAATGTCGAATTTCATA
>JBEIFO010000278.1:0-3237 GCA_040382375.1 Crocinitomicaceae bacterium | reverse complement strand
TGTTAGATCTAAAAGTGGATCAGCGCCTAAAATAGCTCGCCAATCATCGTTCAATTCATCTTGCTTCAACGTAATAATATTCGGAAGTATCATGGTGCTTAAATCCAAAGCATAAACATCTCCAGCATAAATTTCAATCGTTCCCGAATCGAAACATCCGTTATCTAAATTCGTAACCACTAAATTCAACACCCCCGGAGCCGTTGCAATTGGATTTGCAATTGTTGTGCTTGTAAGACCCACGCCTGTCCAGGCATACGAAACGTTTTGCGCGGGCAATACTTCCACTCCTAAAATTTCAGTTGTTGAATTCAAGCAGGTCAATGAATCTTGAGAAGGAACAGCTACTTGAATATCTTGGTTCGGCACAGTCACCGGAGTAGCACGAAAACAACCGTTTCCATCTGTAATGGTGGCTGTGTAATTTCCACCTACAACATTCGTAAGATTGAACTGGGTCTGATTCGTTCCGTTGAAGTTCAAGGTGTAATTTCCATCTCCACCGATTATGTTCGATACAGCAACACTTCCACCAAAACCGTTGCAGGCAGTGGTTGTTGCGACTTCGAAATCAATGGGATCGCTAATTTCAAACGTAATGCTCTGCGTACCTAAATTTCCACAAGCGTCTTCAACGAATCCGGTGGTGTTCGTAATGTTTAAGGTATATGTACCTCCTATTAAAACTTGATTCACCAATTGAATGGTGAACACATCGGCCATCGTCGGATTGTTTGCTGTTACAGATTGCACAGCAATGGTTCCACTTGGACCTGTTACCGTAAAATCTGTTGGCTGAACAGATGTTCCGACAATGGGTTCGCTGAATGTTAAGATTACCGTTAGATTACTGCAGTCTGTTGTTGCACTAATGGGAACCGGCGGCACTTGATCATACAGCGAAGCAGTAGATTGTCCAAAGTCTATGGTGTATCCGTCTAGGCTGTTCGACCAATTCATGACAACCAACGCGTATGTCTGTCCAACAACAACAGGCAAATCAGCATTGAACGGGGGTCCGAAGGTGTTGCCAGGTCCGTTGGAAGTTCCAATACCTCCATTTGCCGAAGAAATTCCTGTAGGCCCATTGAACGTAAAATCTCCGTAGCTGTTGCATTCAACTTCAGGTGAAGTTGTTCCTAAACCGCTACAACCGCCTGTTGTAATATTAAACAATCCCCAATCATAATCGTCAACATCGTTAATCGGATCTAATATGAAACTCAAGTTCCCATCGGCCTGAACCGTGAAGGTGTACCAAACAGAACTCTGCTCTAAACCTTGGTTGCAAGAGCCCGTTGCCTCAATCACATTTCCTGTGTTAAACGAAGCCTGTGTCTCGGTGTATAAATCACCACACAAAACAATGGCTCCATCGCAATCGCTAATTGAGGTTTGCGCCCAAGTAGAAATTGAACTCGCACACAAAACAATAAACAATAATTTACGCATGGTTTTGATTTAAGATGGAAACAAATATAAGTCTTACAGTTTAATAAAGTCTTTCTTCACTATCGACCCCGAATCTTGAATCTGCAGTACATAGACTCCAGACGCCAGCCCCTCGAGATTTAGCTGCTGTTTTGCAAACTGAATACGACCCGCCAGAACCTGCTTTCCTTCCGCTGAATAAACAATGTATTTCGTTTCATTCAACACTTCATGACCCAAGTTAATATTCAATTTATCTCCAGTTGGAACCGGAAAAATAGAAACTTGATCCAAGGAATTCTCAATCACATTTATCGCTGGAGTTTCGCCAATAGTGAATACACCTGTCGCGGGAAATTGCAATGTGACTTCGTAAGCATCGCCTACCAAAGTCATTGGATAAACTTGCAAAGCCGTTGATGTGTTGAATCCTTCCGATTCGCTGATTATCACATTCACTTCATTCAATCCTACCAAGTCTGAAGCTTGAATGCGCAGAGTTGAATTGAATGTATTTCCTGTTCGTGTAAATGCATACGTGCGTTCAATTCTATTCGAGATAAATGGATAAACGGCATTGCTCACGTTCATTCCGTTCACATCGTTTCCCACCAATAGATAATTCCCATCTGCCATGGTGCCAACAGCGCTTACTTCTAGAACGCCCATTCCTTGGGCCACTTCGTGCTTGTCACCTGAATTCTCCTGTCCAACACCAATAACTTCTTCAGCATAATTCGGATGGAAATAGCGCGCTTGCAATCCTAAATCCATTCCGTATTTCACAGCTAAATAATTATTTACAATGGTGTGATGCGAAAGAAACAATCTGCGTTTGTACAAGATGTTTTCACCCATTCTTCCCCTTCCAAAACGATCATCGTAATCCCAACCAAAGCGAATATCAATGGGCGTTGTGTTGTCTCGCGCGCCAATGTTCACTCCAGGAAACGGATAAAGGTGATCATCAAAAATGGTATAGAACAACTGATGCAAATCGTCTTGCTCATAGATTAATCCATAGATATGCGGTGAAGTAGCTTCACCGATGTAGAATATCGGAGAGCTCGAATAATTCGATTCCAAATCTAAAACTTCACTGTGGTAGTAGTAATCGTTTTTCCAAGGATGAAGAAGGTATCCATTTGGAACACGAGCGCTGGCGAACCATCCGTGATCATTGAACAAGATAGAATCTGTCTCAACCACACAATAGGCGCTGGAACTTCTTCCACCTAAAACGCCATTCATTTGCAAGTAATCGTTATCGCCGTCGAAGTGGATTCCAGGGCGAGAGTATACACCGTTGTTTGCGACAAATGTTGGACGTTGATTCACGCTTCCTTGTGACGCGGAGTTGTTGTTTCCGCTCTGGTCTTGCCACACGTAAACCGGATCTCCGTCATTCGCTGAAAGTGCTCCATTCATTAACGCACCCTTATCAGCTCTCATCCAAAAAGCAAGATCATCGCTATCACCCACACCGCCCGGACCTTTGCTTCCGAATGCAGCAGGCGCCTGCATGAAGACCAATGTCAATGTATCACTTGTAGCATTTCCTGTAAAGAAATTATCGATTGCAGTATTGCTAGGAAGAACTACTCTTACTTGACCAAAAGTAGTGGGTGTAATATTTATCATATAGTTGGAAGCTCCACCTGAAACAGAATTCACCGTTCCATTTTCTATATAAAAATCGGAAATAGTTAAATCGCTAACATCGACATTTGTCAAATTCCGATAGAAGAAAATCTCTGCATCGAAAGTTCCAATAACCTCCCCGGAAGTACTTGGTGAATTCCAAAC
>JBEIFO010000277.1:0-3263 GCA_040382375.1 Crocinitomicaceae bacterium | reverse complement strand
GTCTTCTTCAATCCGCCACATTTGCCTAAAAACAAAACGGCTTTTGGATGAATGGCAGAGAGTAAATCCATAATGGTCGCACACATGGCGCTTCCCATTCCGAAGTTGATGATGGTTATGTTATTCGCGGTTACGGTTTGCATGGGTTTATCTTCACCAATAACCGGAGCGTTATTTTCCTTCGAAAAAATATCGAGGTACTTATGAAAGTTCACGAGTATAATGTACTCGCCAAATCCTTCTAAGGGTGTTCCCGTATAACGGGGAAGCCAGTCTTTTACTATTTCTTCTTTTGTAACCATTGAATTAAAGATAGATTAAAAAGGTGTAGAGACAACAAACGCCCGAAGAACGGGCGTTTGACTATATTTCTTTGAATGATATTATCCGTTCAACATAACTGGCATAACCAACATTAAGATGTCTTCGTTTTCGAACGACTTCTCTACTTCGGTAATGATACCTGCTCTGTTTGGAGCGCTCATTTCAACATGCACGTTATTCGCATCGAGGTTGTTCAACATGTCTTGCAAGAAGCGTGAGTTGAATCCGATTTCCATGTTGTCTCCAACGAACGTGCAAGCCAATTGCTCGTGTGCTTCGTTCGCGAAGTCTAAATCTTCCGCAGACAATTGAATTTCACTTCCAGTTAATTTCAAACGCACTTGATTCGTAGAGCGATTTGCGAAGATGCTTACACGCTTAATGGAATTCAAGAAGTCTAAACGATCAATGGTTAATTTGAAAGGGTTTTCTTTTGGAATAACCGCTTCGTAGTTTGGATATTTCCCTTCAATTAAACGACACATAAGTGTTACGTTTTCGAAGGTGAACATCGCGTTGTTTTCTGTGTACTGCATGTTCACTTCAGACTTCAAAGAAGAAAGAGCGCCTTTCAATAAGTTCAACGGCTTGCGCGGAACAATGAATGCTGCAGATTCTCCGCCAATGTCTGAACGCGTCATGCGAACCAATTTGTGTGCATCTGTTGCAACGAAGCGAACGCTTTCGGGTTCAATTTCGAAGAACACACCTGACATGATAGGACGCATATCGTCGTTACCTGCAGCGAAGATGGTTTTAGAGATGGCTCTGTTCAACACATCTGCACCAATTAACAACGCTTTTGAAGCTCCCATTGCTGGGGCCTTTGGAAACTCGTCGCCATTTTGTCCGGTTAGTTTGTACTTACCGTTATCGCTGGTGATTTCAATTCCGAATGTCTTTCCGTCTACATCGAATGTTAACGGTTGATCTGGAAGACTCTTCAAGATATCTAATAACAATTTCGCAGGCACTGCGATCATTCCCTCTTCCTTGCATTGAATATCCATGCGTGTATTCATGCTTGTTTCCAAGTCAGATGCGGAAAGCGTCAGTTCATCTTGTTTCATTTCGAACAAGAAGTTATCGAGGATTGGAAGGGTATTGTTTGAGTTCAATACGCCGTTTAACAATTGTAATTGTTTTAAAAGGCCGAGGGAGTTGACAATGAATTTCATGTGTTGTCTTTAATCTAGTTTACGGGACAAATATAAAGCAGTCCGTTTCGAAATAAATTAGGGGTTGAATGTGAACTTATTCACTATTCGCATCTGATAAGGTCGTCTTTTGCTCTTTTTCTTGAATCGTTTCCAGCCAAAACGGATCTTCATCGCTGAGCTCCGGCTCTACTTCGTGTCTATATACCGGCTCTGGCGGACCTTGCTTCCGAAAATACCACGCTAGCATAATTCCGCATAGGAATCCGCTAATGTGTCCTTCCCACGAAACTTGTTGTTCAATGGGAAACATATACCAGACGGTATATCCGTAAACAAATCCGACTGCCATGGAGATTCGTTTCGTGTTTAGGTTCTTTCGAAATATTCCGCTAAAAAAAAGTAAAGCGAATTCGGCGTAGATGAGCACGCTTGCTCCAACGTGGACGTTGTCTCTTCCAATTACAAAAAGAAGAATTGGAGAGAAAACCCACATGATTAAGAAAACGGGAATAGCGATTTCGTAATAGAAAAAAAAGAGTGTGGTTGTTAGAATGAAGAAGGCCAGAACATTGTTCCAGAGGTGTTCGGGTGAAGCGTGAACGAAGAGCATCGTTGGCATGTGAAGGAGCCCTTGCCAGGTTCGCGGTTCTACGCCAAAATTGGAGAGCGACACATTCATATACCGCGAACCGTAGAACGAGATGATAAATAGAAGAATAAAGATGGAAGACCACAAGAATGAGTCTAGAAGTTTTTGTCTGTCTTGAGGTAAAATCATACGCTTGGTTAACAACAGCTATTCCACAACGAAGATTCATGAATAATAGAGACAAGCTGTCAGTCTCTTTTCCACTTACTAAAAATTCAGTGTGAATAAAGACTTAAAACGACTGTATAAATGGTGAAAGCGTAAAATAGATTTGGCCTTGTTAATTAAACACCCAGAATGAGTCGAACTGATATTCACGCTTTGATACAATTGCTAGATGATCCGGATGAAGTAATCTTCAATACGGTTCGTGAGGCCATTACCGAGAAAGGCGAAGAAGTCTTGCACACATTGGAAGACCACTTCATTATTGGAAGCGGAGACCCACTAGCGCTTCAGCGCTTGTCTGAGATTATTGCGAATATTCAGTACAAGACGACATACACCGCTATAAAAGAATGGCAGAAGGGTGAGCAAGAGTTATTAGAAGGAATGTTGATTTTGAATAAGTATTATCAGCGCAATGTTCCGAGTGAAGAGATTACGTATTTATTCTCACGTCTTCGTCAGGATATCTGGTTAGAGTTAAACGATCGTTTAACCGCATTAGAGTCGGTTAACGTTTTGAATCATATTATTTTCAAGCTTTGCGGATACACGAGTGTCTCTGGAGAAATTCAGAATGCTCCTCATTCGTTGTTCGAAGTTTTGAACACGAAGACAGGAACTTCGTTGAGTATTGGCACGTTGTATTTGTTGTTGGCTCGCAGTTTAGACTTGCCTATTTACGGGGTGAATTTACCTGGACATTTCTTGCTGTGTTATGTTGAACAATTGCCAGAATGGTTGTTGCCTGAAGGCGAAACAGACTTGGAGGAAATTTTATTTTACATCAATCCTGCTGCAGGTGGCTCCATTCTCGACCGCGAAGAAATAGAGCAATTTATTTCCAGTCAGCATTTACCCTTGGATCAACGCTTCTTCGATCCATGTTCAAGCTCCGATGTTGTTACTCGCAACATCAATGCACTCAGTCATCATTACATCTCTCAGAACAATGCCGATAAGGT
>JBEIFO010000276.1:0-3277 GCA_040382375.1 Crocinitomicaceae bacterium | reverse complement strand
GTATACACCGTTGTTTGCGACAAATGTTGGACGTTGATTCACGCTTCCTTGTGACGCGGAGTTGTTGTTTCCGCTCTGGTCTTGCCACACGTAAACCGGGTCTCCGTCATTCGCTGAAAGCGCTCCATTCATTAACGCACCCTTATCAGCTCTCATCCAAAAAGCAAGATCATCGCTATCACCCACACCGCCCGGACCTTTGCTTCCGAATGCAGCAGGTGCTTGCATGAAGACCAATTTCAATGTATCACTTGCGGCATTTCCTGTAAAGAAATTATCGATTGCAGTATTGCTAGGAAGAACTACTCTTACTTGACCAAAAGTAGTGGGTGTAATATTTATCATGTAGTTGGAAGCTCCACCTGAAATAGAATTCACCGTTCCATTTTCAATATAAAAATCGGAAATAGTTAAATCGCTAACATCGACATTTGTCAAATTCCGATAGAAGAAAATCTCTGCATCGAAAGTTCCAATAACCTCCCCGGAAGTACTTGGTGAATTCCAAACAGCGCTTGTTGGAAATACATTTGTTTCCGGACTGTACAAATCACTTTCCCACATGCCTCTTCCGTAAGTAGATGCGCGAATTCGCTTTGGTGAATCGTATGCAATCTCCAATTCAGTCACTCGAGCAGCATAAGGAAATCCAGATGAGAAATTCACCCATTCCGTCATGCTCGCATCCCAATAATAAATCCCTAAATCGGTTCCGATGTATAAATTCTCAAGTGCAGATGACGTGTCTGAGACAATTGTGTTCACTGCAACGTCTGGTAAATTCGGAGTCATGAGTGTCCATGAAGTTCCTCCATTCAAACTCTTGTAAACATTTTTATTGAAGGCAATGTACACAGTTAACGAATCTGTTTTGTGTGTTTCAATAGCATTCACTGCAACAACAGAACTCGGCAGATACGTGCTAATGTTTTGCCACACCACTGTATCAGCCATTGCATTATCTGTTCTTCCTAATTTACGCGAACCCTTCGAAGCGTACAACACATTTCCTTTCGTGTAATGAGCGCGTATTTGATTGCAATTCGTTGTATTTGCGCTTAAAAAATTCGTCGATATTTTTTCCCATGTGATCGAGTCCTTTTCAACATGCTTGATATTCTTCGATCTCCAAATGTTTTTCATTCCAACAAACATGGTTGCGCTGCTGTCTGGGTGCAAGCAAAAAGGTGTACTCCATGCGCCCTCTTCGGTCATGTCGTTTGTTCCGTTGCCCGCAAATTTCTGATTGATATAGCTTGTTGAAGTTCTATACAAATCACCGTAATAAATACTGCTGTATCTACGTCCCTCTTCCTCGTAATCATACATGCACTCAAAGCCATCTCCACCTCCCGTTCTTACCCAACGTGCGCCTTGAAACTCCGCTGTTCCATTGTCTTGAAATCCGGTCAATGCTCTTGCCCCGTCATGCGGAGACTGGCCCAATCGATAAATTTGTCCGTTTACAATGCCGCTTGAAATGTCTTGCCATTCGCTGTTGTTCACATAGCGATAAAGTCCACCGTCGTTGCATACGTAGATATCATGGTTATGAGGATTAACAACTATTTCATGTTGATCCACGTGAACAAAATTCGAATTAATGTCTTGCCAAGTTACTCCTCCGTCAACACTCTTTTTCAAACGTATTCCTCCGCAATAGATAACGTTAGGATTTAAATCATCGCCCGCTAAACAGAGGTCGTACCATGCCTGTCCGCCTGTACTAGAACCATCTGCAGACCATCCCATTATATTCGGAGTGCTGCTCATTTGTGTGAAGGTTAATCCTGCATCTTCACTTTTAAATGTTCCTGTATAAGAATAAGTATTTGTTCTTAGAATATAGACCGCATCGGGTTCAGAAGCATTTACAGCAACGCACATGCGCGTACCATTTGACATGCCCGAATTGCTTTGAGCCCATGTCAATCCGAAATCTTCACTTCTATAAAATCTTCCCGCACCTGTGGCGTAAAGTATGTTGTGCGCTGTCGGGTGTTGCGCTAAATCTTTGTATTCGAAAGTGTTGTTTGAAACTTGTGTCCAAGTAGCCCCGCCATCTATGGATCTTCGAATTCCCAAGTCTGTTGCAATTACCACACTGCTAGCTTGGTCGTCGCAAGCTATGATTCCACCCACGGTGCGGGTTGAGATTCCAGTATTCACAAAATTCCACGTATCACCAGCGTCATCGCTTCTTAGCACGCCCATTCCCGGAGAATCACCTGCATCACGATCACCTGTTCCGGCATAAACTACGTTCGGATTCAGAGGATCGAAAGCAATAGCGCTGATTCCGAGTGTTGGTAAATTATCTGTATTTGTAGACCAGGTAGCTCCGCCATTGGTTGATTTCCAAAGTCCGCCTGCAGGGGTGCCTACGAGCATGATCTGATCGTTGGTTGGATGAAAGGCAATGCATGAAACTCGGCCAACGCCTTCAATATTATCTCGAGTAGTTACACCGTCAAGGATAGGGCCTAATGGGTACCAATTGCCAGATAAAGAACGCTCCCCTGTGTAACTCTTCAGCGAAGTCCACAATTCCAAGGTTTCTCTTCCATTCAACATCTTTCCGCTTTCATCAGCGTGTGTTTCCATTAACCACTTAAACCGCTCAAGAGGCTTGTATCCTTGGCCCTTTTGGGTGGGACGTTCCGGCCAAGCGGTATTCATTTCTGAAATAAAATCGAAAACAGAAATCTCACTGTGCATTAAGTCGGTCCACATAGGATGATCCTGCGCTAGAATGCTTGCTGAAATTAAACTTACAAAGACTAAAGAAAATATGCGTTTCATCATAATTACAAGAATACGGCACAAATAAATTCACAACATAAAAAAAGGGCTCCGAAGAGCCCTTTTTATTCAATTCATTTCGACTTAGTGTTTCGCCAAATAATCGGCAACACCTTCGTGATTCGCTTTCATTCCTTCACTGCCCTTTGACCAGTTAGCAGGACAAACTTCTCCGTTCTCTTCAAAAAACTGAAGAGCATCTACCATACGCAATGCTTCTTCTACATTTCTTCCCAATGGAAAATTGTTAATCAACTGATGCATAACCACACCATTCTTGTCAATTAAGAACAATCCGCGGTAAGCAATCATTGGTCCATTAGCTACTAAGTTCCCATCAACATCGTAATCGTACTCTCCGGCTAAAACACCGTAATTATCTGAGATAGTTTTAGAAACATCTGCAACGATAGGATAAGTAATTCCTTTGATACCGCCGGCATTCTTCTCCATTTGCAACCAACCCCAGTGACTT
>JBEIFO010000275.1:0-3281 GCA_040382375.1 Crocinitomicaceae bacterium | reverse complement strand
GCCGGTGTTGTTGCAAACATTGAAAATATTGGCTTGGAAGATGTGGGTATTGCTACCGACAAAGGAAAAATCATGGTAGACAAATACTACCAAACAAACATCCCTGGTTACTATGCCATCGGTGACTGTGTTCCTGGTCAAGCATTGGCTCACGTAGCCAGTGCAGAAGGAATTACTTGCGTTGAAAAAATTGCAGGTCACCATCCTCAAGCCATCGATTACAACAACATCCCGGGTTGTACTTATTGCTCGCCAGAGATTGCGAGTGTTGGATACACAGAGAAGGCAGCGAAAGAAGCTGGATACGAATTGAAGATTGGTAAGTTCCCATTCAGTGCTTCAGGAAAAGCAAGTGCAGCTGGACACAAAGACGGTTTCGTGAAATTAATTTTCGATGCGAAATACGGCGAATTGTTAGGCGCACATTTGATCGGAGCAAACGTTACTGAAATGATTGCTGAGTGTGTTGCTTTGCGCAAGTTGGAAACAACAGGAATGGAATTGGTGAAAACCATTCACCCGCATCCAACCATGAGCGAAGCCATTATGGAAGCGGCAGCAGCTGCTTACGGCGAGGTGATTCACTTGTAAGAATAGCATGAAAAAATACGTTGTTGCACTCTTGAGCTTCTTGTTCATTTCGCAGTTGACTTTTAGTCAGGCGGGAGGAACAAGTTGCTCAAATGCAGTGACGCTAACTTGCGGACAGGCAATAGGAGGAAGCACACTGGCCGTTCTTCCAGATAATTTCGATTCAGGAAATTTTGAAGGCACTGCCGGTCAGTTGTGGTACACGTTCACTCCGCTCGGAAGTGGAACGGTGGAAGTAAGTCTTTGTAGTAACAACACCAATTACGACACACGCGTTCATGCGTATTCGGGGAGTTGTGGAAATTTAATTTTTATTGCGGAAGATGACGACGCGTGTGTGAATCCGGTATTCGCAAGTGATCTGGTATTTCCTGTTACGGCAGGGGTAACGTATTTCGTTCGTGTAGGTGGAAGCTTCACCAATGCGGGAATTTATGAAGGAACATTTTCTTGTAGTCTTTCTATTCTCGGTTGCACCAATCCATTGAGCTGTAATTTCAATCCGATTGCGAACACCAATGACGGGTCATGTGACTTTGCTTCGTGTTACGGATGCAAGTATGCGAATGCATTGAATTACGATGCAACGGCGACGTTCGACGATGGGTCTTGTTTGTTTGCAGCGGTTATTCCAGGATGCACGAATAGCGCAGCTTCGAATTACAACGCGACGGCGACGATAGATAACGGAACGTGTTTGTATGCGGGTTGTACGAATGCTTCAGCATACAACTTCAATCCGATTGCGAATGTCGACGATGGCAGTTGTGATTTAATAGGCACGTGCTTCGGCGACATGAATCAAGACGGAGTGATCACGATCGAAGATGTGATGCTATTTATAGCCACGTTCGGAACGAACTGCAATTAGATCTGTCCGGCTTCAAAAATTTCAGTAGCTTTTTCTACGGCGTAATCTATTTCTTCTTTTGTCGTGTAGCGAGAAAAAGAGAAACGGACAGCGGGCTGTCCTTCGCGCAACGCACCAATGGCGTCTAATACGTGGCTCCCTTTTGTTGCGCCGCTGCTACATGCGCTTCCGCCCGAGGCGGCTATTCCTTCAAGATCTAACAAGAACAAAAACATGTCGTTGTTTTTCGTAGGAGGAAAAGTGGTGCTTAAAACGGTATAAAGACTATCGGTGCTTTCCGATTTTCCATTGAAGGTAATTCCAGGAATACGTTTTTTCAATTCAGCAGCCATGTATTGCTTCAATCCGCTCACATGGGCGCAATGTTCTTCTACTTCGCTGAAGGCGATATCCATGGCTTTCGCCATGCCCATAATTCCTCCGGTGTTTTCAGTTCCTCCGCGCATGCCGCGCTCTTGTCCGCCACCGGTAATGTCTGCGAAAGCAGGCATATTTTTTCGAATGAAAATAAATCCAACACCTTTGGGTCCGTGATATTTGTGCGCAGCAGCGTTAATGAAATGAATAGGTGTTTCTTTTAAGTTGAAACGATAGTGTCCCATCGTCTGAACCGTATCACTATGAAACACCGCTCCGTGCTCAGCGCAAATCGACGCAACTTCTTCCAACGGAAGTAAGTTCGCTATTTCGTTGTTGCCGTGCATAAGCGAAACGTAGGTCTTTACACCGTCGCTTAAAGTTTTCTTAATGTCATTTAGATCAATGCTTCCGTCGGAAGTCAATGCCACCCAATGCACAGAAACTTTTCCTTCATCTTGAAGTTTTTCTGCAGTCTTTACAATGGCACTGTGTTCAATTTTTGAAGTGATAATGCGCTTGCATCCCATGTCGCGAACAGCAATGTTCATCGCAAGATTGTCTGCTTCCGTTCCTCCGCTTGTGAAATAAATTTCTCCTGGCTCGCAGTTCAAATGTTTCGCAATAGAGCGACGCGCCGTTTCAATCTGAGTCTTTACTTTTCTTCCGAACGAGTGGGTGGAAGATGGGTTTCCGAATTCTGTTCTCAAGAAATTCGAAATAACATCTACCACTTCAGGAGCAACAGGAGTCGTTGCTGCGTTATCTAAATAGGCTTTCATTCAGCAGATGGAATGTGTTGTTTTATTTGTTGAATCAATACCAGTGCTTCTTCGAGTGTGGGTGCTTCCGCATAAATGCGAACAATAGGTTCGGTGTTGCTCTTACGCAAATGCACCCAACCGTTCGAAAAGTCAACCTTCACTCCGTCAATGGTATTTACTTTTTCATGTTGAAATTCTTTCGCAACGGCAGCTAAAATTCCATCTACATCGAGACTCGGACTTAATACCACTTTGTCCTTTATCATTTGATACGTCGGATACGTTGCACGCATTTCCGAAACAGAATTGAAGTTCTTCGCCAAGTGCGTTAAGAACAAAGCAATTCCAACCAAGGCATCTCTTCCGTAGTGAGTTTCCGGATAAATAATACCACCGTTTCCTTCGCCGCCAATTACGGCTCCAATTTCTTTCATCTTCGCCACCACGTTCACTTCGCCTACGGCAGAAGCTTCGTAGCGCTGTCCGTGCTTGTGTGTTACATCTGCAAGCGCACGACTGCTTGAAAGATTGCTCACTGTAGGGCCGGGCGTAATGCCAAGCAAATAATCTGCAATGGCTACCAGCGTGTATTCTTCACCAAATAAACTTCCGTCTTCACATACGAAGGCCAAACGATCTACATCTGGATCAACCACAATTCCTAAGTCACATTTCTCTTTCTTTACAATGGCAACGAT
>JBEIFO010000274.1:0-3298 GCA_040382375.1 Crocinitomicaceae bacterium | reverse complement strand
TCCTGTTGTGAACGGAGTATAAGCCATTCCATCTACTGGAGCACTACCCTCTACTTTTCCGTAAGTCAATCGAAGAGTAGAATTTGCATCGCACCACTTCTCTTGTTTTCCACGTAATTCTTCCAACAAGAAAACATATTGCTCCATGAGCTGATCATGCTTCGCATTGAATTCACGTTTGGCGGGAACCAATGTATTCATATAATAATTACTTAAAGCCAAAGCTTGTGCGTACAGATATTCTTTCTCTAATCGCTTTGCGTATTTCTTCGATTTACCGCTCATAGACACGAAAGTGTCTTTCGAGAATGAACGAATCATGCCCAAGAATGCAGCACTGTCTGCAACCAGAGACTGCTTGAACCACAAGTCTGCAGCGGCTTCGCGAGAAAGTTTTGAATGTTCGAAATGAATAACTCCTTTTGTGAATTGTTCGAACAAAGAAGACATCGCCAAAAATCTTTTCTTATCGGTTTCTAAATCGTAGTCTTTGTAGAAGGCTTTAGCCGTTTCCATAAACTCCTTCATTTTTCCTTCCCACTGATTACCTTTTTTCAATTGAGCTCCTTGAACCAAAATCTCGTTAAAATCTTGATAGAGCTGAAATACTTCTGGACCGTTGAACACGAATTCTGCATACGCTGCAGCAGCCATGTTCACTCCATAATAATCTTTGTATAGCTTGTCAATGGTAGAAAGCAAGTTTGAATATTCCAATTCTTTGTTTGAAAGCTTCGCTGTTTCCAACCACTTCGCTTCTTCATCTTTCTTCAATTGAATCGCGTTGAATTTATTCAATCCTAACTCTTGTCCTTGCCATTTCTTATAGGCGTTCGCCACACTGCTTTGTTTCGATGCATATTTGATGCGAAGTACATCGCTGCTTTTCATTGCGGCGTTTATAACCTCTAAATTCTTTTCACGAAAGTCAATTCGCATAGGAGCCAATTGCTCGTGGTTGTAGGCAACTCCTGCGGAAGTAAGCAAGTGCTCTGTTCTTCCTGGGAATCCGTATACCATGGTGAAATCGCCTTCCTTCACTCCTTTCAATGAAATTGGGAAATGGTGTGCTGGTTTGAATGGCTTGTTGGTAGCTGAGTATTCAGCAGGTTCATTCTTGTCGTTTGCATAAATACGGAAAACTGAAAAGTCTCCGGTGTGCCTTGGCCACACCCAATTGTCTGTATCTCCTCCGAACTTACCAATGCACGATGGCGGCGCTCCTACCAAACGTACATCGTTGTATATCTTCGTTAACACCAAAAAGAATTGTGTGTTGTAATTGAATCCGCGAACGAACCCGTCGCATTTTTTCTCAGCTTTTTCTCTTTTGGCAATTGCGCTCAACAAATCTTTCATCTTCGCAGCACGATCTTTTTCTTCAACGCCTATCATTCCTTTTAAAACATCTTCGGTAACATCACGCATTTCGATAACGAAGGTGGCGGTTAAGCCAGGACACGCCAATTCTTGTTCGCGATTCATGGCCCAGAATCCGTTTTTCAGATAATCGTGCTCAACGCTGGAATGGTATTGAATATTATCGAATCCACAGTGGTGATTGGTGAAGAGTAGTCCTTCGTTTGAAACCATTTCTCCTGTGCATCCGCCCCCGAATATGACTATTCCATCTTTCAATGAAGTATTATTGATTGAATAGATTTCTTCTTTAGAAAGCTTCAATCCATTGGCTTTCATATCGTCGAAGGCGGCATTCAAGACAGATGGAATCCACATTCCTTCGAAAGCAAATGAGCAGAAAGATGTCAGAAGAAATAGAAAACTAAGTGCGTGCTTTTTCATTTTATAATTTTATGAGATACGAATCTACGAAATAGTGAAAATATCTTGCTTCTTGATGAACCAATAATAACAGGCCCATGTGCCCATTGCAAATCCCATAATCATGGGAACTAAAAAACCTAAGAATGGACGATGATCTTTCTCTGGCAGCTCTTGCTGAAGAATATACATGTATAGCGGTACCACTATGATAAGAATACAAATAGACAAGAACAAATAATTAAATCCGTTATTTACTCCCACAGCCACTTTGTAGTATTTCGATTTTTTGAACTCCTCAAAATCCTGACGGGCATATTCTCTCGCTCTGTTTCTTGCAGCGTATTCCTTTTGTTGGTAATACTGCTGGTAGCTAGGAGTTACTCTTCTATTCTGTGCTAGATCGTATGCCTTGCGCTGTTTTTCATCTCCAAGAAATTCATACGCTTCGTGAATCTCTATAAAACGCAAATGCGCATCGGGATGCGCATTTTTGTCGGGATGAAATTGCTTACACCCGTTTCTGTAAGCTGTTTTAATTTCTGTGCTCGAAGCGTTTCTTGATACACCCAATATGAAATAATAATCTTTCACGCTTCAATAAAAATATCTTAGTTTCTTCTTGCGAAAACGCGCAATAAGAACATGAATAAATTCACGAAATCTAAATACAAATTAAGTGCACCCATTAACGCAAGTTTCGATGCCTCGGCTGTTCCGAACTCTACTCCTGCTCCAATACGCTTGATCTTCTGAACGTCATAAGCTGTAAGTCCTGTGAATACTAAAACACCCACACATGAAATGATGTAATCCATTTGAGAGCTCTTCATGAACATGTTCACCACAGAAGCAATTACAAGACCTATAACAGCCATCATTAAGATTCCACCGAACTTAGTTAAATCTGTTTTCGTGGTGTGACCAATAAAAGCCATTGCTCCGAAAAGACCAGCGGTAATGAAAAACACTTTTGTGATTACTCCGAAATCGTATACTAAGAAAATAAAGCTCAAGCTAATTCCCATTACAGCTGCGTATCCTAAGAATACGGCTAACAATGTGGTAAATGACATTTTATTGAATCCGAAGTTCATGGCAAGAATGAAAGCAAACGGGGCAAACATTACTACCCATCCTAGAGCTGTCATTCCTGAGCGATCCACTAAAGAAAATATCAAATCTGTTGTCCCAAACAAATACGCCAATGCTCCTGAAATGGCCAATGCCAGAGCCATGTAAGCGAATACGTTTGCTACGAATGATTTTGATACAGCGTCGTCATTTACAAATACGCCATCATTTAAGTTTAAATTGTTGTTCATGGTTTATTTTATTTATTCAGTTGAAGTAAACTTACAAATTCTTTTCTTGTTGTGTCACTTGTTAAAAACAATCCGCTATAAGCACTTGTCATTGTTGAGCTGTGTTGTTTCGACACTCCGCGCATTTGCATACAAAGATGATGACAATCTAAAACAACTGCCACTCCGACAGGACTCAATGCTTTTTGAAT
>JBEIFO010000273.1:0-3311 GCA_040382375.1 Crocinitomicaceae bacterium | reverse complement strand
TGATGCTACAGACACTTCTGGCGGTGGAGTTCCAATTGGGTCAACAACTTATCGCATTTATGTTGACTTGAAACCGGGAACAGTTCTCAAGCGTATTTATGGTGACGCAAATCATCCGTTTTCTATTTCAAGTTCAGAAGTTTTTTTCAATAATATTTTAGATGGACAAACTTTCGGAAAAGACTTTATCAAAGGAAGATATTTAGAGAATACGGTTGCGTTGGATACGTGGTTAACATTGGGTCAGACGGCAAGACAAGGTACGAAGTATTACTATGGAATTTTGAAAGACCAAGATACTGACGGGTCTTTTGTTGGTGGTGTGAATAACGATGGAGGAAGTGCAGCAGTTGCTTCTGGATTATTGATCAATGAAGATCCTTTGTGCTGTGTTCCATTGACTGTTGCAGATGGAATGGATACATTGAACTCAGCACCTTCCAATTGGCAGAGTAACGGTGTGTTGGATTTTTTCTCCGGAACTGATTCTACCATGTTCGGGTCTATAGTTCCGCAGAGCAGTTTCGAGAGTAATAATTTTCAATTAAGTTGTTCCGGAGTCTCAGGGACAGTTGCAGACAGCAATCAAGTGATTATTGCTCAGCTAACAACATTGGGAGAGCTTGCTTTCAATATAAATATCACAGTTGAAGAATGGGTAAATGGGGTTCCGACTGTTGTGAATTATGTTTCCAAAGACACGTTATTGGGTGCAAATGAAAAGTACAATCCTTTTCTTAGCTATCCTTATTCATGTGGATGCAATAACCCGAATTACTTAGAGTACAATTCTTCTTTCGTTTGTTTGGAAGAAGGCAGTTGTATTACTCCAATTGTTTTCGGCTGCATGGACTCCTTGGCATGCAATTACGATCCAGCTGTGAATATTAGTGTAGAGGCTTTGTGTTGTTATCCTGGTTCATGTGCTGGAAGAAACATTGAAGAAGTTTGTCCATCATTGATGGGAAATGACTTCGATATAATGGTTTATCCGAATCCAACAGAATCGAATATCTCATTGAACATCATTTCTGGTATCGATGGAACTTGGAATTACGAAATCTACAATTCTTATGGTTCGAATATGAAATCAGGTTCAATTACCACTTCCGATTTGAATATTATTGTTCCAATTGAAACTTCCGAATTGGTTCCAGGGATTTATCAAATGAAAGTTTCAAATGGAGTAATGAGCAAACACAAATTATTTATTAAGATATGAGATCATTACTTTTAAATACTGTTACCGTTTTTTCTTTGGTTTGCATTGCTGTTCTTCAATCGTGTAACACTGATACTCCTGATCAACCAGTTGTTGAAATAGGTAGCGTTAGTGATATTGAAGGAAATACTTACAAGACCGTTAAAATAGGAAGTCAGTGGTGGATGGCAGAAAATCTAAGAGTAACCAAGTTTAATGACGGGCAATTGATTTCCTTCATTGACGAAAATGCCAATGACACCGTTTGGTCTGAAGCAACAACACCTTCATACTCCGCAATTAACAATGGTCAATTTGGATTGCTCTACAATTATGCCGTTGTTGAATCTTCTCTGAATATTGCGCCAGAAGGTTGGCATGTAGCCACAGATGAAGATTGGAAGGCTTTAGAAAGAGAGGTAGGAATGTCGCAGAATGAATCCAGTGCATTGGGTTGGAGAGGTTCAATAGAAGCGGAATTACTTACGGCTAAAAATTCTGCGGGTTGGCCTGAAGGCGCTACTTTATTTGGAAAAGACACTTATCAGTTTAATGCAAAACCAGGGGGTTGCCGCGTGTTCAATGGTGAGTTAAATCTGCAGGGGAACACTGCATTTTGGTGGACTGCAACTACTGATGGAAATGAAGCGTGGTATCGATACATAGACGCTGGACAAACTCGAATTTTTAGGCAACACACATACAAAGGATACGGCATGAGTATTCGTTGTGTAAAGAATAATTGATTATGAAAAAGGTTGGATCACTCATATTATTTGCGGTTGTATTTTCTGTTCAAATCAGTGCGCAGAAATCAATGGCTATTGGGGGTTATTTTTCTCCAAGCTTCACTTCGCGCTTTACTTCTTCTTCAGAAGAATTGAGTTGGTTGAATACCGATATGAATAACATTTCACGAGCTGGATTCGGATATTCGGCAGGTGTTTTTGGGGAACAGAAAATTTCAGAAAAGTTATCTTTTCGAGCAGGTTTGGGATATTTAAGTTTGGGTGAAAACGTAGATTCGCTGTCTGTTGTAGGCGTTGATTTATACAAATCCAACTACAGGTTTATTGAACTTCCTTTGGTAGCCTCATATTCTTTTGGCGCTAATAAATATGTTCGTCCTTATGTTTCATTCGGATATGTTTTGAATTATTACATCAATAATAGAATTACGTATTCTTACGCCGGATCAAACAATGAAGAAACACAATTAGTCAAGAATGATTTCAATGCAATAAATCATGCGTTAAGAGTATCCTTTGGATACGATTTTGTCTTGGATAAGAAATGGAATATGAGAGCCGAATGTTACGCTGCTTCGTTTGTGTCATCTCTAACTGAGCAGGGAATAAGTAGACGTCCAGTTGCACTCGGAATTTCAATTCATCTAAGAAAGAGTAAGTAATTTTCAAATCCTTTTTTCTTAAGAAGTTTCGTTAACCCAATGTGAAGAAGGGTTAATACAAGTGAAACATATCGGCCGATTTGTTTAACAAAACCACAAAGTCATCTTCATTTTAAAGGTTTATTGAAAGAGCATCTTTGCTCCAAATTAAACTAAACAAATGAAAACGAATCAAAACATTCTCAAGGCCGTAGCTTCTTTTGCTTTGGCTTTTGGTGCCTTTGCGAGTGCACAGGCACAGTCTAACTTAGGCGCATCTTGCGGATGCCCTTCTGTAGCAAGCAGACCGACCGTTAACGTTACCAGTCTTCCTGGTTATGTTGCTATCAACGGAACTTTCGGTGGTGAGCTAACTCAAGGTGCAACTTTTACTTGTGATAAGACTTACATTCTTGACAAGAAAATTTACATTCCTGCTGGTCAATCTTTGAACATTGCCCCTGGGACTGTTATCAAAGGAGCTTTAAACAACGTTCCTGCAGAAGCAACAGCTTTGATTATCTCTCGCGGAGGTAAAATTAATGCAGCAGGAACAGAGTCTTGTCCTATTGTATTCACTGCGGCTGCAGATCCAATGGACGGTACTTATGCTATTTCAAACGTAGGAAAGTGGGGTGGAGTTGTTGTTCTTGGAAAAGCTACGAACAACCTAACTTTGGCTGCGAACGGTCCATTCGTTCCAGGTGGATCAGGTAAATT
>JBEIFO010000272.1:0-3373 GCA_040382375.1 Crocinitomicaceae bacterium | reverse complement strand
TTCAGGAGTGAACTTTGCGGCTGATGGGAATTACAGCGTGAATGTAGCAGGACAATTGACCATGCACGGAGCTACTAAAGACGTTAGTGCAACAGCTACTATTAAAATTGCAGGAGGAAAGATTGACGGTTCAACCAAATTCTACATCAACCCAAGAGACTACAATGTGAAAATTCCAGATGTTGTAAAAGGACAAATTTCTGACAAGATTGAAGTAACCGTGAAGGCTACATTACAACCACTTAAATAATTCAAATGAATTCAAATCCATTTTCAAAAGGGCTACTACTATTAGCTCTTTTGTTTTTTTCACAACTCGTCATTCTTGCTCAACCTGGCGATAGTATTCTTGTTAAAACCGATGAAGACGATTTACTTTCTTTGCTTGGAGGTGATGAAGAACAATCCTATACCAGTGCTACTTTCAAGACCACGCGTATCATAAACATGCACAGCGTTGAAAACGCTGCAGCTGGTGTAATGGATTTCCGTATTTCACACCGTTTCGGATTTATAAATACGGGTGCTTATGATTTATTCGGATTGGATCAAGCCTTAATGAGAATTGGATTAGAATATGGGGTAACCAGTCGACTCATGGTTGGCTTTGGAAGAAGTAATGTCAACAAAGCCTACGATTCATTTTTGAAATACAAAATACTTAGACAAGGATCTGGCAAAAGGAATATTCCGGTTTCAGTTTCTTATTTCGCTTCAGCGGTTTGCAACACTGTTAAATGGGCGGATCCTAATAGAGATAATTATTTCTCTTCTCGCATGCAGTATACTCACCAATTGCTCATTGGCCGCAAATTCAACAACGATTTATCCCTTCAGTTAACCCCTACTTTAGTTCACAAAAATCTTGTTCCAACGCTTCAAGATAAAAACGACATTCTAGCTATGGGATTTGGTTGGCGTTACAAGCTTACCCAGCGTTTTTCTGTGAATGGAGAATACATTTACGTGCTTCCGAATCACATTTCCTCTACATTCTACAATTCGCTTTCACTTGGCGTTGATATTGAGACGGGTGGACACGTATTTCAACTTCATCTTACGAATTCAACATCGATGTTGGAACCCGGATTTATTACAGAATCTGTTGGTCAATGGAAAAAAGGTGGAATACACTTTGGATTCAATGTCTCACGAGTATTTACAGTGAAAGAAAAGCGAGAAAAACCAGAGGAATAATTATACAATAGCTTTCGCTATTTCATCTTGTGTAACAGGTTTAACAAGAAAGGCCTTCATGATTGTTTGCTCGGCATCTTCCATTGTTTTATTGTCTGAATTTCCCGAAATGTAAATAGCAGGTATGTTCAATGTTTGCTGAATCGTGCGCATGGCACTTATTCCATTTGTTCCATCTTCAAGGCGAATATCCATAACAACAACATCTGGCTTAAGTTCAAGAGCCATTCTTACTGCCTGAGTCTCTTCTTCGGCAACACCTACCACTTCATGACCAGCACGTTCAATGAACATCTGATGAACAAAGCGAATGAGCTGGTCGTCGTCTACAAGTAGTATTCGCATTACTTTTTAAATTTAAGAAGGTACCTTAATCCGTCTTCCGACTTTATTTCTAAATCGCCCTTCAATTGTGAAGCAAAGGTACGCATGAGTTTGAATCCTAGCGATGCATTTTTACCTTCCTCAAAATCGGCATTAAGTCCTGGTCCGTTGTCGCATATTTCCATTTCCACACAATCATTCACCTCTTCCAATCGGATTCGAATTTCGGGATTTTCAACAAAAGGAATAGCGTACTTATACGAATTTGTTAAAATCTCATTTGCGAATAAGCCGCAAGTAACGGCCTTACTAATATTCAGTTCTACAGGATTACCAATGAATTTAAGCTCTACAATCTTATTCACAGAAAGCAAATGTTGAAGATGCTCAGCCAAATTTTTCAAATACGCGAATAATTCTATTGCCTCGAAAGAATGTGACTTATATAACATCTCGTGCACAAGCGCCATTGCCTTTATCCGAGATTGCGATTCTCTGTATGCAAAAGCAATGTCTGCATTATTTTCCTGTATGGCTTGCAATTCTAGAAGGGAATAAACAATGGTCAGATTGTTTTTCACTCGGTGATGAATTTCTCCTAATAACGCATCTTTTTCCAACAACGATTTTTGAAGCTTTTCTTGGGCATCAATTACCGGAGTAACATCCATTCCGAACCCCATCATGTATTTGATTTCGTCTTGGACTATAATTGGCTTAAACCTTTTGAGAGAATAACGTGCGTTTCCATCCGCATCAATAATTTTCTCTTCCATCTCTACCATTCTGCGTTCGCGCATGGACTGTTGGAAAAATTCTTTTCGCACTTTGGCCATTGAGTCGTCGGTGCCTTTAAACTCGCAATAATCAAAATCTGTTCTTCCAATGAGCCAATTGCGAACCTCTTTATTTTTAACGGCAAATTCGTTAATGAGCATATAGCGCTGCTCGAGATCAAACACTGCTATATCCACAGCAGCTGAATTCAATACTACTTTATAAAAATCAGCCGAGAATTTCTCAAATGGTCTTTGAATATTTTTCAATTTGAAATAAATGATTTCGCCATTCATTTCATCTTGACTCAATTGAAATCGATGGAATTCATATTCAAGAACCACTCCGCGATAGGTATATGATTTCATGCCACCTGCCTCTCCTTCAAAAACTTCTAAATCGGAAAGTTTTTCCGATATCTCTTGCAGACTTAATCCCTGCTTTCCGAAACGCCTTATAGCGTCTTTCAATTGATGTAAGGGGTGGCTCACTGTATTTTCAAATGAGCAAACCACTTCACCCTTGTCATTAATAAATAGCCACTCTAAATCTGAAGCCGATGAAACCAATTCAAATTTCTTATTTTTCGAAATTGAATCATCCGCTGATTCAATTTCTAACAAATCTGTTTCCTCGTCTTTTTTTATGCAAATCCAACGATTATCGGACTCAACGAGTACCGTGCAGTTTTCAAACCACAAGACACCGTCGAAATGCCGCTTAGCACATCTATCGAGCCTCTCATAATTTTGAAAATAGAATGTCGCTCTATCACCCAAGAGGTAGTTTCCCTCCTGATTGTTCCAAATGAATTGATTCGACTTTAAAAACTGCATACCACTCAAAGATAGTGGCTCTTCAACATAAAAAAAGCACCCGAAGATGCTTTTAATGTTTAATATCATCTTTTAAATTATGCGTTTACACCACAGAAATGCATGACGTAATAAAACAGCGCACCTAAACCTGCTGAAATTGGAATCGTAATAATCCAGGCTACAAGAAGCTTACCTGTAACACCCCACTTTACAGCAGAAATGCGCTTTGTAATTCCAACACCTATGATTGAACCGGT
>JBEIFO010000271.1:0-3417 GCA_040382375.1 Crocinitomicaceae bacterium | reverse complement strand
TTAGACGAGCTTCTTGAAAATCTATACAAAGGAGAAAAAGTAGAAACGAATAAATTCCAGGAAACGGAGTACGAAGACGTTAACGCGCAACCAAAGAAATAATCTCTGCTGAAACATCTCCCTTCTGAACATCGAATTGACATACATGCGGCTTGTTTCGGTACCAAGTCATTTGGCGCTTTGCGTAATTTCTTGTGTTCTTCTTTATCTCTACAATGGCCTCCTCTTTCGAACAAGTACCCTCTATAAATTTAAAAATCTCTTTGTAGCCTACAGTGTTCAACGCTTGAAGATGTTGCATTGATTGAAGCCCTTGAACTTCTTCAAACAACCCCTCTTCAACCATTTTATCTACGCGCCTGTTTATTCGATTATAAACCCATTCACGTTCGCCTGAAAGAAACACGTGAATAATTTTCGCGTCAATAGCATCGCTCGATTTCGTGCGTAATTCAGAGAAGGGTTTGCCAGTGATTTGAATGACTTCCAACGCACGAATAACGCGATGTGCGTTTTCTAAATCAACGCTTGATGCGAAATCAGAATCTTTCGTTTTAAGCTCTTCCACCAGAACGGAAAGACCTTCTAATTCACACTTCTGATTCAGTGCGTTTCTAATTTCCTTATCTCCCGGCAATTCATCTAATCCGTAGAGCAAAGCATCCATATAAAGCATGCTTCCACCAACAATAACAACAACTTCATTCGATTGAAACAACTCTTGAATTTTCGCTCTAGCATCGCGTGAAAACATACCCGCTGTATATTCTTCTTCAATAGATAAAAAAGAAATGAAATGATGTCGTGCAGCACTCAACTCTTCCATTGAAGGACGGGCAACGCCTATGGACATTTCTTTGTAAAATTGACGTGAGTCGCAGGAAATAATTTCAGTTTGAAAATGATTCGCTAATGAAATGGCCATAGCTGTTTTACCGACACCCGTAGGTCCTGAAATAGCGATAACTGTTTTCATTGACTCTTAAATCAATCCTCTTCCAACCTTTTTAATTTTTCCCTCTTCTACCATTTTAGGCATGAGAGTATCTAAAACTCCATTGATGAAAGTTGCGGACTTTGGCGTACTATAGAATTTAGCCAATTCTATGTATTCATTCATGGTTACTTTGGTAGGAATACTCTCAAAATAAATGGCTTCAGCTATAGCCATTTTCAACAAAACCAAATCCATGATTGCTATGCGATCGGTTTCCCAATTCGGTGTAACTAGCGCAACTCTTTCCTTCGTATCTGCGCCCGTTGAGAGTGTTTTGCGAAACAATTGACGACAAAACTCTTCTTCTTCATCTCCTTCCTTCCACAACGGTAAAAATTCAATATCGGTATCCGATTCTTTAATGGCCTTCAACGAACGTAAAACCATACTTGCTGTCAGGTCTATATCGTCGTTCCAGAATATTCCTTGCTCTTCAAGGTAGTCATGCATCAATTCAAAATTCACTAAATGACGCTTGAATAACTTTACTACAATTTCTTTATCGTGCTCGAATCCTCTTACTTCACTAGCTAAGTATTCTTGGTATTCTGAACAATCCTGAATGTCCTTGAACATTTGCTTCAGTAAGTCACGATTTTCTGTCCACTTCAATTGGTTCTCCTTCGTCGCTTTTTCCAATGACTTACTGTGCGATAAAATGCGAAGCACCGAATTAGCAGCGAACTTCGTATTCGGATGAAGGTCTTCGTGACTTGGAAGTTTCTTATTCATTCCCGCTTCAATTTTTTCAATTGAAAGAGAATGCATTTCCACCATTAATTGAATGAAGGCAACATATAAATCGCGAAAGCGGTTAACGCTTTCAAACAACATCTTTTCGTAGCTGGCAGCGTTTGGCTCATCGTCATTGTAATAAGCGAAAAGTACTTGTAAAACTTTAATTCGTATGTGTCTTCTGTTTAGCATAATTCTTTCCCCTCTGATCAAAATCTCGTTTTAATATTCGCAATCGACTGAATGCGTTGCTCTGCCATCTGGTTTGCGGCCAAATATGTCGGAATTCCTTTTTCTTTTGACGCGGCATAAATCCTGCGCGTAGTATCATAAATCAGCTCGGCTTGTGCCAAAGAAGCCTGACGATTGTACCCTACAATTTCCCAGTAGCAATTGATGATTCCACCAGCGTTTACTAGGTAATCAGGGGCGTACAAAATTCCTTTATCCAAAACACGTTGGCCATCTTCCGCTTCAACAGCTAACTGATTGTTTGCTGCACCGCAGATAATGCCGCAAGACAACTGCTCAAGTGTTTCCGCACTCACCGTTGCACCCATGGCGCAAGGGCTGTAGATGTCCATTGGAGTAGTATACACTTCCGAAGGAAGTATTGCCTTTACACCGTGCTCCTTCACCACTTCATTCACGCGATCTTGATCAATATCGGTGATGATCACATGCGCATTTTCCTTCACCAAATACTCTACTAAGTATTCTCCAACATGGCCTACTCCCTGAACCACAATAGTTTTTCCAGAAAGTGATTCGCTACCTGTTTGCTCTTTCACACTGGCCTTCATTCCCATATAAACACCATAAGCAGTCACTGGACTTGGATCTCCGCCTCCACCCATGTAATCGGGCAAACCAACAACGTGATCGGTTTCCATCTTCACATATTCCATGTCACGGGTACCAATACCCATATCTTCAGCGGTAATGTATCTTCCGCCAAGACCGTCCACGAATTTTCCGAAGCTGCGCATGAGCGCTTCGTTCTTATCTTTTTTTGAATCGGCAATAATCACAGCCTTTCCCCCACCGATATTCAATCCGGCAAGAGCGCTTTTGTAGGTCATACCGCGAGAAAGACGAAGAGCATCAGTTAATGCATCGCCTTCAGAGGCGTACATCCACATGCGCGTTCCGCCCACTGCCGGTCCTAAAGTTGTGTTGTGAATTGCTACGATGGCTTTTAATCCGGTTGCATTGTCTTGACAAAAGACCACTTGTTCGTGGTTATGCAACGCCATTCTTTCGGTAACTGCAGACATTTCTGCAGAGCTGTTTTGTTGAGTCATAAAAAATGATTTCCTTTTGAAAGATTTACTTTCAGCGGCGAATTTAGCGCTTTACTATGTAAGTTCCGCTATTATTGAAGAATTTCGTCGATGGCAACAGCCAATCTGCGATCTTTTTCAGTGACTACATCGCCTGCTTCGTGCGTACTTAATTCAACACGTACGTAATTATAAACGTTAAACCAAGCCGGATGATGACCATGCTTTTCAGCCAAGAAAGCTACTCTTGTTAAGAAGGTAAATGCCTCTTGGAAGTCTTTGAAACGAAATTCTCTAACGAGTTTATTGTCCAATTCGCGCCACATAGTGCTTTAATTTTCCCAAATGTACACTTTTCTTCCAACCATTCACATTCAACATTGAATAATTGACAATCATTTA
>JBEIFO010000270.1:0-3418 GCA_040382375.1 Crocinitomicaceae bacterium | reverse complement strand
CCGAAGAACCACGCCTTACTGTTGAGTGCAAGCAAATAAGTCAGCACCGGAGAAAGCAAACAAATCACAACCACATTCCATTTGCTGCCAATTAACTCACGCTTCGTGAGTATTCCGAAAGCAAACAATCCCAACAACGGTCCGTAGGTGTATCCGGCGAGATCCATGAGCAAATCGACAATCGTCTTTTCATTCAACCAACGGAAATACAAGACAATGAAAAAGAACAAAACCGTAAAGGCCAAATGCACGCGCTTGCGAATTTTCGCCTTCTCCTCTTCCGTCTTTTCCATCTTCGAAAAGCGAAGCAAGTCAATGCAAAACGATGCCGTTAGCGCCGTAATAGCCCCGTCGGCCGAAGGAAACAGCGCACTCACCAATCCTACAATGAACAACAATCCCATAATTGGAGGCATGTGCTGCATAACCATGTTCGGGAAAATAGCATCGCCCACATACGCTTTTTCCAACTGAAACTGCTGCATGTAAACGAAGAGCAACGCTCCTAAAAATAAGAACATTCCAACCACAATCACCATCACCGCACTGAACGAAATCATGTTGCGCTGCGAGTCTCTTAAATTCGAAACACTGATGTTCTTCTGCATCATTTCCTGATCCAATCCTGTCATGGCAATCGTAATGAATGCACCGCCCAAAAACTGTTTCAAGAAATACTTCTTATTCAGAACATCGCCGTTAAACACATAGGCCAAATCCAATCCGCTTGTCGCCTTGGTACTAGAAATGGCTTGCCACGCTGCATCCCATCCACCGAGTTGATTCAAAATATAAATCACACAACCCACCAAGGCCGACAACATAAAAAATGTTTGAAGGGTGTCTGTCCAGACAATCGTCTTCACACCTCCGTTGTAGGTGTATGCCAAAATCATGAGCAGCGTAATTCCAGTAGTCACCGCGAACGGAATTCCCAGCGCATCCATGATTAAAAACTGAATGACGTTCACCACCAAGAACAGGCGCAGCGAGGCGCCTACCGTTCGCGAAAGAATAAAAAATAACGCACCGAGCTCATACGCCGGAGAACCAAAGCGCTTTTCTAAATACGAGTAGATGGAAGTCAAATTCAATTTGTAGTAGAGCGGCAACAGAACAAAAGCCACGACAAAATATCCTGCAAAAAATCCGAGTGCCATCATGAAGTACTGCATGCCAACAATACTCACGGTTCCTGGCACTGAAACAAAGGTCACACCTGAAAGCGACGTGCCTATCATTCCGAAAGCAACCAAAACCCAAGACGCACTTTTATTCGCTTTGAAGAACGAGGCGTTGTCGGCTTTTTTAGATGTCACAACAGCCACCGCGAAAAGAGCAATGAAGTACACAATAAGAACTAATGCAATTACAAGAGGAGACATGCGCGTTTTTCTTTGCAATTAATCGATTTTTTTGAAAAGTCTTTTTGTTTATTGAAAAGGTTTCGAACAACAGCATGTAATTTCGCTGCCATGAGTTCAAGTTCGAAATGGATAGAAGCTGCCGTTGACCAAATGTCGTCTTTGCCTGGCATTGGACGCAAGACAGCGCTTCGTTTGGTGCTAGATCTTCTGCGCCGTTCGAACGATGAAGTGGAGCGCTTCTCTTCTTCCTTTCAACTCATGAAACAGCATGTTCAATTCTGTTCGAATTGTCACAACCTTTCAGATGACAAACTCTGCGGCATATGCGCCAACGACAGAAGAGAGAAGCAAACCGTTTGCGTGGTAGCAGATATTCGCGATGTGATGGCGGTGGAAGGCACTTCGCAGTTTCACGGATTGTATCATGTATTAGGCGGACTTATTTCTCCCATGGACGGCATTGGTCCTTCGGACTTAACCGTTCAAAGTTTAGTGGAACGCTGCGAGCGTGATCACGTGACTGAAATCATTTTCGCCTTCAATGCGACTATGGAAGGAGAAACCACTGCGTTTTATATCTCGAAAAAATTACAAGCTCTTCCAATTGAAATTACCTCTATTGCTCGCGGCATTGCCGTTGGCGCAGAGTTGGAATACACCGATGAAATTACGCTTGGACGCAGTTTGCAGCAACGCGTTCCTTACGGAAAAGCAAACTCTTGATATTGTATCTTAGCCAAATGCGTTTAACCGTCATCATTGTCAACTACAACGTCAAGTATTTTCTTGAACAATGCCTCGCTTCTGTTCACGCTGCTATGCGCGGAATAGATGTTGAAGTGATTGTGGTGGACAACAACAGCGTTGACGGTTCGAATGAAATGGTGGATGAGAAATTCCCTTGGGTGAATCTCATTGCAAACAAAGACAACACAGGTTTTTCGAAAGCCAACAACCAAGGCATGCGCATCGCCAAAGGCGAATACATCTTGTTGTTGAATCCAGATACCGTTGTGAAGGAAGATACTTTTTCTAAAGTACTGCACTTCATGGATGCGCATCCGGAAGCAGGCGGACTGGGCGTTCCTATGGTCGATGGAAAAGGAATTTTACTTCCGGAATCTAAACGCGGACTGCCGACTCCGGAAACAAGTTTTTATAAGATTTTTGGAATCTCGAAAATATTTCCAAAAAGCAAAAAATTCAATCGGTATTATTTAGGACATCTCAGCTACGATGAAACATGCGAGATTGAAATTCTAGCTGGAGCATTTATGTTCATGCGGAAGAAAGCTTTGGATCAAGTGGGATTACTTGACGAAGCGTTCTTCATGTACGGAGAAGACATCGACCTCAGCTGGCGGATTATTCAAGGCGGATGGAAGAATTATTATTTTCCTGAAACCAGCATTATTCATTACAAAGGAGAGAGCACGAAGAAAGGCAGCTTGAATTACGTCTATGTGTTCTACAATGCTATGATCATCTTCGCTCGCAAACACTTTTCGGCCTCTCATGCGAAATGGTTTTCGTTCTTCATTCAGATGGCCGTGTGGATGCGCGCTTCGGTTTCCATAGTATCGCGCGTTGTTACGGCAAGCCTTCTGCCCCTTGCAGATGCAGCAGTTCTCAGCATGGGCATCTACACCTTCGCCGATCATTATTCGCAATGGCAATCGAAAAATTTCGACGGTTCACTCATGCTCATCACAGCAAGCGTAATCACAGCATTTACTTTAATTGGAAATTGGTTGAATGGCGCTTATGACAAACCCGTCTTTCCGCAGCGCACGCTAAAGCCCGTTCTTTTGGTTTCAATTATTACACTGCTCATTTATTCACTTCTTCCTGAAACCATTCGCTTTTCGCGAATCGTAATTCTTTTGAGCGCTTTGTTTGCTATTGTTTCGCTTCCCCTTATACACGCGGTGTTCAGCAAAATCATTTCTGGAAAATGGAATTGGCAAGGCAATCCGAAAAAGAGAATTTTGCTCATTGGTTCGGAAGAAGAAGGTACACGCGTTCAAACTTTTTTACATCAGATAGACTAT
>JBEIFO010000269.1:0-3422 GCA_040382375.1 Crocinitomicaceae bacterium | reverse complement strand
TGCAGATGAACACAACACTTAAAAGTAGAGCTTTTGTAAAACGCATTTGAGTTGAATTAAACATGATTATTTATAACTGTAATTTGGAGCTTCTCTTGTAATGACTACATCGTGCGGATGACTTTCTTTGATACCCGCGTTTGTAATACGAATGAATTTGGCCTCTTGAAGTTGGGAAATATCCGATGCACCGCAGTATCCCATACCGGCTCTTAGTCCGCCTATGATCTGGTGCATGACTTCCATGACTGAACCTTTGAAAGGCACACGCCCTGAAATTCCTTCCGGCACTAATTTCTTAATATCGTCTTCAGCGTCTTGGAAGTAACGATCCTTTGAACCGTGTTGCATGGCTTCCAATGAACCCATTCCGCGGTATGACTTGAATTTTCTTCCTTCGTAAATAATGGTTTCCCCCGGTGACTCTTCGGTTCCGGCTAACATTGAACCAATCATAATGGTTGAAGCACCTCCTGCAATTGCTTTTGCAATATCACCTGTATATCGAATTCCACCGTCTGCAATCATGGGTACGCCTGTTCCTTTCAAGGCTTCTGCAACGTCAATAACTGCAGTTAATTGTGGAACGCCCACACCTGCAATTACGCGCGTGGTGCAAATTGAACCGGGTCCAATTCCAACCTTCACCCCATCGGCACCCGCTTCTACCAAGGCTTTGGCTGCGGCACCTGTGGCAATATTTCCAACAATAACATCTATTTTATCTCCGAAAGCAGCTTTCACTTTTTTCAACGTTTCAATCACACCCTTCGAATGTCCATGAGCCGTATCAATAACCACCGCATCCACTCCCGCTTTCACCAAGGCTTCCACGCGCTCAAGGGTATCGGCTGTAACACCTACCGCCGCAGCGCAACGCAAACGTCCGAAGTTGTCTTTGCAGGCATTCGGATATCGATGCAATTTCAAAATGTCTTTGTAGGTGATGAGTCCCATTAACTTTCCGTCAGCGGAAACAACAGGAAGTTTTTCAATTTTCTTTTCTTGAAGAATAGATTCCGCGGTAGCTAGGTCTTTCGGCTTATCGGTAGTAACAAGATTTTCGCTTGTCATGACTTCACGAATAGGTTTCTCGTAATTTTTTTCGAATCGAAGGTCACGGTTGGTCACAATTCCCTTCAAAACGCCTTCGGTATCTACGACTGGAATTCCGCCAATTTTATGTTCGGACATGATCGCCAAGGCATTCCAACATTCGCTGTTTCCAAAAGCGTAATTGGATCTTGAATCATTCCGCTTTCGCTTCGCTTTACTTTTCTAACTTCCGCTGCCTGTGCGGCAATGCTCATGTTCTTATGAATCACGGCTATACCTCCTGCTCGCGCCATGGCTATTGCCATTGAGCTTTCAGAAACGGTGTCCATTGCCGCAGAAACCACAGGGGTATGTAAGGTTATGTTTTTTGTGAATTGTGAAGAAATATTCACCTCACGAGGAAGCACCTCTGAATAGGCAGGAACGAGAAGCACATCGTCGTAGGTAAGACCTTCTCCTACAATTTTAGAATTGTTTGCGGACATACGTTTGAATTTTCGAATAAAATTCGGACAAATGTACGAAAATAAGGGGTAAAAGCCTCTACTGTTATTTTTATAAACTATCTAGTAGTGTCGTCAATTCCGGATCAGAAATTCCTGTCATCACCACCATTACGGTTGAATTGCCATTAACTGTTAGTTCTTGTTGAAAATGGAACAGATCTCCACTTGCGTTAACGGCAATGGCTACAACTTTCGCAAATGCCCCCGAAGGAATACCCGAGATTATTCCAACACTCGACTGCAATAGAGTTTTGGAGTCTGGTAAATAAGCGAAGAATAGGACATTCGACAAATCGTCTTCTTCCGAATCGAAAGTTATGCTGTACGTTCCGCTTGTTGCCACAGAACGATCGGCGTTAATCCATCCCAATTTCTCAATAAACGCAGTATAGCCAATCGTATCCACATCGAACACTGGATTCTGCGTTTGAGTTATTCCCCAAACTCCTAAATCAGTTGTCCAGTCTACAACATCTCCGTTTTCATTTCCGTAATAAACATTCATGTAATTCAGCGCAGGCGACGCATTCGGCATGCTCACCTTGAATGAGCATGGCTGAGACAAGACTAGCTCTTGTCCATCTTTTTCGGCTCTCAATCTAACCTCACCTGCCGTCTCTAAAGGCATTCCTGCTGCAACAGTTGGCATGCGATAATAGATCATATCCTTAGGCGTATAGAGTTCCACCAATTTCACAATAAACGGATAATCCACTCCTGCGCCGCCTGGCAGTTGAAGACAATCAATACTTCCCCAAATTGTGGTTCCCTGATTGCCAATAATTGGTCCCTCACCAGCAGTGTCAATGACAAAAACCTGCTCATCCTGCTTCTTCAAATCAAGGTAAGCGTTCGGAGATTCATATGCATTAAGATCGCGCTCTATGCGGTCTCTAGAGCACGAAGAGAATAATAGAGTAGTGGCAAGAACCAACAGTGCTGTTGCTCCTGTAAAGAAATAAGTGTTTCTATTAGTCATAAGCTGCGCATTTTTCTTTTTTTCCTTTGAATGAATTTTTATTAAACAACAATCCCACGTGCAGCATACCCTCTTGATGCCGCGTATTGTATCTCCATTCGACGAATGGCTTTATTTTCTTTCCGAAAACCACACCCACGCCTAGTTCAGCGTTCCAATTATTCAGCATCGCATCTTTCATGAAAGATGATTCGTAATTCACCCAACGATTGTAACCCACATGAACCAAAGTGTAGGATTGAATTTTTTTTCTTTTGAGGAATTTGTATTGTGCAGATGCGCCAAGCGTCCATTCATGAATTTTATTGGTTGGAAGGAAATACGAAAACTGCGGACTGATTTGAATCTGCTTCTTTTCTCTGAAAATAGCCCTCGTCCCTAGCCCTATACTCTCGGTTTGGAAATTATAAATACCTGAAAATCCCACTTCAGACTGAGCAAGAAGAACCGACGCGAACAGCACAAAAAATAGAAAAGCGAAAATCCTCATCAAGTCGAATTATTTACCTCGAACGAATTTAGCGCAAGAATTATTGTCGCAACGAAAAGGGCGATTCGAAAATCGCCCTTTCCATAATATTTAACAATGAATTAAACTACCCCTTGGTCTAACATAGCATCGGCAACTTTTACGAAACCTGCGATGTTTGCACCTTTCACGTAGTTAACATGATCGCCTTCAGTACCGTACTGAACGCACGCTGAGTGAATGCTCTTCATGATATTGTGAAGACGTTGATCTACCTCTTCACGAGTCCAGCTTAAACGAAGGCTGTTCTGAGACATTTCCAAACCAGATGTTGCTACACCACCAGCGTTAGACGCTTTTCCTGGAGAGAACATTAATTTGTTTTCATCGAATACTGCAATTGCTTCTGGCG
>JBEIFO010000268.1:0-3466 GCA_040382375.1 Crocinitomicaceae bacterium | reverse complement strand
TTTATGGCTATTGAAAAACAAGATCAACCCATTGTTATGGGAGGAGTAATATTAGTCTCTGCTGTTTTTATTCTTGTGAATGTCTTGGTTGAATGGGTTTATGGAATCCTCGATCCGCGGATTCGAACCTCATCCAATTAAAGAAAAAAATCATACTTGAAGTCGAAACCCTTTTCACTTCCCATCGGAAATAAAAAAGCATCTGAGTGAAGAATCAATTCTTGTTGAAGAGCACCAACGTTTTTACCATACATTTCCAACAAACTTCCTTCATTTCGAAGTAAATCATGTGAGCCGAGTGATGCTATTTGAATGGCCTTTCTTGTCTCATCGAATTTCGCTTTGCCAATAGGAGCAGAGACATGCGTGAACGGAAGCGTGTCTTTTTCCAAAAGAATTGAATCGCTCCACAAGATCACATCGGATTTCTTTCGAGTTAATTCTGAAAGCCAGTGTTCTAATTTTTTATCTGGAAGGAAAGAAGTAGCGTCGAATCGAAAACCATCGATTCCCATTTCCAAAAAGGAAAAAAGTGAGTTCAATAAATTTTCTGAATGGTATTCGCTGAAGTGATTTATTTGAAAGACGTCATTCCAATTCGTTCCAATAGGGTGAAAGAGCGATTCATTTCCATTTAAAGCAAAAAAATCCTGGTCATGAGCAAACTTGTGATTGATGGAAGCATGATTCAAAACAACATCTAGAATCACCTTCATTCCCTTATCATGAGAGGCTTCCGTGAATAATTTCAATCCGTCAGCTCCACCCAATTCCTTTCGAACTTCAAAATTGTCTGTAATACAATAAGGCGATCTGCTATTTTGAATATCTGTCGGATTTATTGGAAGAAGATATAGCGCGTCAATATTAAGCGATTTAATATCCTTAAACTGACGAATAGCAGCATTAAAGGTGCCTTCGTTCGTAAAATGGGGGATTGATATTTCGTAAATTCGCTTCAACAAAGCAAATGTAATGCACCTGAGATTCATTGCAGGAGTGCGAAGTAAGTTGGAAGTCAGATTATGAAAACAAATAGAAGAATATCCAAGAGGCGTTTTACTGGCTGGAAATATTTATTCGTATTCTGTTCGATTTCATTTCCAGGATCGTTATGGACCTTATAACAAGACGATGGGATTTGAATTTAAAGATGGGGAGTTTGCGTATTTCATCTTTAAGGGAAATATTCAGTGATAGAGGGGCAAATAATCATTCGCCCTTAATAAAGAGATATTTCAGAAGATCCATCGGGGCGAATCATTATTCGCCCGTATTAAGGAGTAAGGAAACAATCTACTTTACATAATGTAAATTATGCGTCTTTTGAATATGTAGTAAATTGAATATCAGCACATTAAAAAACTCGGATTCCTCCGAGTTTCGCAAAATCAATTGTTAAGCCTTATTCTAATGCTCTTCCTCTGTGTGTTCAGATTCATTCGAATCTTTCTTACAGCAGGCTTATTTCTGTAAAGTTGTATCTCCTTTGCAACACGCATCAGTTCCGTCGTGTTTGCAACCAGGTGTGCAATTCGCTGTGCATTTCTCTGAATTCATGTATGCGCATCCTTCATGGCCTGACATTCCCGTGCAGCCTTCATGACCTGATATTGCTTTGCAAGATTCTCCTGATCCTTCAGCTGAGCAACAACTTGAAATTTCTGGATGGCGAATTTCACCTCCGGTTAATCCAGCTTTGCTAATGAGCACAATAGCTATAATTCCGATAAAAACAACCAGAATTTCTGCTTTTTTGGTGTGTTTGTGACCTTTTCTGTGTCCAAATAAAGCAATTCCAGCAAATACCCCCGTAACGATACATGGCCAAAAAGCCAATTCAGCAGCTTCTTCGTGCTCATGAATGAGGTCTTCGCTCACACAATATTGTCCTTCATTTTCTTCAAAGAAATGCTCGGAAGCTCCTCCGGAATACATAGTAGGATAACTTGAAATCCCAGCAATCATCGTAATCCACAATCCCACCGATGAAACAACCTGTTTTTTGGTTAAAAGGCCGAAAATAACCACCAAAATACCGATAATTAGTCCAATTATTGGCAAATGGTTGATTAAAAGATGTATGTGCGGTGCGTTCATTTTTATCAGTACTTATTATTTAACTCAAAATATTTTAAGTTCTTATTTTCAGCATTTTAACCGACCTCACTTCAATCTAAAATAAAGACGGCTGAATGGTTTCAGTTCCGTCTTCATTGAGTGAGGTTGTCATCTGAGGACGAGTGGCTAAAATAGCCTCGTCGGCTTGCTGCTCTCGCTCAATATCGGATTCAAGCAGATCAACTGAAAGGATAGGATAAGTTGAAAGTCTGTTTCCAATCGCCTTTACTCCTTTAATGGAAATAAAATCGGGTAGGTTCAGTGTTTCGTCCATCTTATTTTGCGATTGCTTGAATTTCTTATTGAAACGGATATACACATTTGGGAAATGGTTTGTAGTTGCCACCGCCAATTTCGATTTTGGGTGCTCGGTAATAAATCGAACCAAGCCTTTGCTGGGTTCAACCAAGAATCGTTTCACCATCCAAGTTTCCTTTTCACCGTCGAAATAAACGGAGCTCAGCGGTTTCTCGGGGAGCCATTTTTCAACGGAAATCATATTGTCTGGAAAGTGAACACTTAAATCTGGTGCAATTAATTGATAATCTCCCGAAGATTGTATGACAAGAATCTTGTCCTCAGGACCGAAATCTCCTAGGAATCTGCCTCGACCTTCGTCGTTTAGCCTTTGAACACTTTCGTCGATCCAAATCTTACGAGCGCTGAGAGTAGAAACCCCAGCCGATTTCAATTCAACCTTTTTAACCGGATATTTCGTGGCGACATTTCCTTGAGCGTCGCGACCCTTAACGGCTAGTTCAGAAAAGTCGACATCGAACTTCAGTTTCTTCAATCGCTCGAGGGCTCTTAAATTAACCGTAACAACTTCAGCTTCACCATTCGGGTTGGCACTGAAATATAGCGTTTCACTTCCGGGAGTTCCTTTGGTGAGGTCGTATTCTTTGTCGCGAGTTATTGAGGTCACTGCAAAACGCTTGATGTTCGCTCCGCCGTTTTTTCCGTCGCGATACATGAAGTTATAAATGGTTCTGCGGTCGTCTTTCTTCCAAACAGCAATGTGAATGATGTCTTTTCCGAAGAAAGCCTTCTGTTGAACTTTCGAAACCATCATTTTTCCGTCTCGACGGAAAACGATGATGTCATCGATATCGGAACATTCACAAACGAATTCACCTTCGTCGCGTTTCAAACCGATTCCGGCAAAACCTTCTGCTAAATTCACAGAAAGTTTGGCGTTAGCGATAGCCACTGCAGCCGCCTGAACCGTATCGAAGGTTTTGATTTCCGTTCTGCGCTCTCTGCCTTTGCCGTATTTCGCTTTCAAATCTTTGAAATAGGCAATAGCGGTATCTGTTAGATGATTCAGTTTTTCTTTGACCTGATC
>JBEIFO010000267.1:0-3479 GCA_040382375.1 Crocinitomicaceae bacterium | reverse complement strand
AGCAGTTTCAGGTTGTACAGAGTACAGCAAGGCCTTGAAAGAGACCGACCCGTTAAAGAAAATGGCAAACGCCAAAAAGTATTACGAGGACGGAGAATGTTTCAAGGCTTTACCTATGTTGGAAGAGCTGATTGGCTTAACACGCGGCACTCAGCAGTCTGAAGAAGTCTATTATTATTTCGCCAAGACGCATTATTGTTTGAAGGACTATTACATGGGCAATTACTATTTTAAGTCCTACGCAAAATCTTTTTCGTCAAGTCCAAAGGCGGAAGAGTGTTCATTTATGGCCGCACTTTGCAGCTATAACTTATCGCCTTCCTACACGCTAGATCAGACCGATTCCAAGACCGCAGTAGATGAATTACAGTATTTCCTAGACCAATATCCGAATAGTGCTTTAAGAGATTCTGCCAATCAGATGATCCGTGATCTCAATTTCAAAATTGAGAAAAAAGATTTTGAAGTGGCTGAACTGTATGTTCAAACCATGAAATACAAAGCAGCTACGAGCAGCTTGCAAGAATTCTTAAAGAAATATCCGCAATCGAAATTTAGAGAACAGGCCATGCTTTTGATCATCCAAAGCAAATATTTGTTGGCTGAGGGCAGTATTGACACAAAGAAATTGGAACGTTATAGAGAAACAATGGAATCTTATATTACATTTGTATCCGCTTTTCCAAAAAGTATCTTTCTAGATAGTGCTGAAGATTACTATCTGAAGAGTGAAAAAATGGTAACGAATTTAACGAAGAAATAGAATTATTATGAGCAACTATAAATCATCAACGGCAGCCAAAACAACCATTACTCGCAACACGAATGAGTTGTACGAGAAAGTAGAAGGAAACTTGTTTGAGACAGTAGTTCTGTTGAACAAGCGCACTTTTCAAATTGCTCGTGAAATGAAAGAAGAGTTGAGTCAAAAGCTTGAAGAATTCGGAAGCAACCAAGACAACTTGGAAGAAGTTTTCGAAAACCGCGAGCAAATTGAAATCTCTCGTCACTACGAAAGATTGCCAAAGGCACACAGTATTGCTATTCAAGAATTGGAAGAAGGTAAAATATTTTACCGCTACCCAGAGCAAGAAGAGAATTAATATTGAATTGAATTCTACAGAACCCCGAATTTTCGGGGTTTTTTTATTAGGTTTACCTCGTGTTGAAAGGAAAGAAAATAGTACTCGCCGTAACAGGTTCCATTAGTGCCTACAAGTCTTTATTCTTGTTGCGACTTCTTGTGAAAGAAGGTGCCGAGGTGAAGGTTATCATGAGTAAATCGGCGCATGAATTCATTCAGCCCCTTTCGTTCAGCACCCTTTCGAAACATCCGGTTTGCTCGGATTTCACCGAGAGTAGTTTAAATGGAGTTTGGAACAATCATGTGGAAATGGCCCTATGGGCAGATCTTATTCTTGTTGCTCCGTGCACAGCGAACACCCTTGCGAAGTACGCTGCAGGAATGTGCGATTCATACTTGCTCGCTGTTCTCATGAGCGCGCAATGCCCGCTGTTCTTTGCACCAGCCATGGATCATGATATGATGGAGCATGCGGGTACTCAAGAGAACTTGAAGCGCATTGAAGAAATGGGGTGCACCGTGCTTGCCCCTGGATATGGAGAGTTAGCGAGTGGACTAATCGGAAAGGGAAGACTCTCGGAACCAGAGGAAATACTTAGTGCGGTCATTTTTCATTTCAATCCGAATCAACCCTTGAAGGGTATGAAGGCTCTTGTAAATGCGGGCCCAACTTACGAAGCAATAGATCCTGTTCGGTTCATAGGCAATCGTTCCAGTGGAAAAATGGGTATTGCTATTGCTCAAGCCCTTCGAGCTCTTGGAGCAGACGTAACGCTTGTTTTAGGCCCCGTGCACGAGAGTATTCCAGAAGGAATAAAAGTAATTCGTGTGGAAAGCGCAAAAGAAATGTTCGAGACCTGCACGGCTGTATTTCAAAATTCAGACATCGCCGTTCTTGCAGCGGCGGTAGCAGACTACCGACCAGTAAATGTGAGCAATGAGAAAATAAAAAAGAATGACTCTCCGTTAGAGCTGCGCTTGGAAGAAACAGAAGACATAGCGGCGGCGTTGGGCATGACTAAGAAAACCAATCAAAAGTTGATTTGCTTCGCCTTAGAAACTGAGAATGAAGAAGTACATGCCTTGTCGAAAATGCAGCGGAAAAATGCCGACCTCTTAATCTTGAATTCGCTCAGAACTGAGGGCGTTTATTTTGGTTCGGAGAATAACGCAATTACGCTTTTTCATTCCAACGGAAGTAAAAAAGAAATATCTTTAAAATCGAAAACGGAAATAGCACAAATTATTTCCAATGAAATAGCCGAACTCTTTCAATGAAAAAAATTCTCTTATACCTGATTTTATTCTTCCTTTCATTCCGTGCATTCACGCAAGAATTGAATTGCGATGTGAAGATCATTCCACCGCGAATTATGATTTCTGGTCCGGAAGTTTTTCAAACCATGGAAAGGGCAATGGAAGAATTTATTAATGGAAGGAAATGGTCGAAAGACCAATGGCAGCAAGAGGAGCGTATTCCCTGTACCATTCAAATTACCATTGAAAAACAAAACAGTCAGCGCGACTTTGAAGGCACCATTCAAATTGGTTCAAGTCGTCCGGTTTATAACACAGATTATAAGACGCCATTGGTTTCTGTTAACGACCGAAGCTTAACTTTTCAGTTTCAGGAAAACACACAATTGCAATGGTCTCCCGATCAACACCGAGATAACTTAAGTAGTGTTCTTGCGTTCTATGCTTTGTATATTATTGGGAGTGACTATGATTCGTTTTCATTAGAAGGTGGAACAGATTATTTTTTACTGTGTCAAACAATAGTTACGAATGCGCAGAATGCCCCAGAACCTGGATGGCGCGCCAGTGGAGAAAAGGGACAACAGAACAGATATTGGTTAATTGAAAATATATTAACAGAGACGTTCAGCCCCCTGCGTGAAGCCAGCTATAACTACCATCGTCAAGGTCTTGACAAAATGTACACGGAGCGTGCAACGGGAACTAAGAACATTATTGACGCGTTGAATGGCCTGAACAATATTCACAAGATTAAACCCTCCTCCTATAATATGCAGGTGTTTTACTACGCTAAGGCGGATGAAATAGTGAATATATTCAAACCTTTGCCCGACGAACAGAAAACGCCTATTGCTGAATTATGTAAGCGCCTAGACCCCGGGAATATTGCCAAGTACGATCGTATATTACAGAAATAGGCATAACTTTTTTCTTCAGTAAATAGGGCATAGCATTAAATTCGCTTCATGCTAAAATCGCTTCACATCCGAAACTATGTTCTTATTGAATCACTGCACGTGAACTTCAACAAGGGTTTCGTTGCTATAACGGGTGAAACCGGAAGTGGAAAATCGATTTTATTAGATGCCTTCGCACTCCTATTAGGCGACCGTTCAGATGTGAAGAGTATTCGCGT
>JBEIFO010000266.1:0-3503 GCA_040382375.1 Crocinitomicaceae bacterium | reverse complement strand
GGCATGCGTTTAGATAGCACCATTTCATTCCCACGGGCCATGACGTTGGGAGCATCCATGGATGAAAAATTGATTTATGAATTTGGAAAGGAAGTGGCGCGTCAATGCAAGCGCATTGGCGTTCACATGAACTTCGCGCCGGTAGTCGATGTGAATTCAAATCCAAAGAACCCGGTTATTTCGAATCGCTCATTCGGTGAAAATGCAGATCGCGTTACCACTTGCGGAATGGCTTATATGAAAGGGATGCAGGACAATGGCGTGTTAGCCAATGCAAAACATTTTCCCGGACATGGAGATACCGATGCCGATTCGCACAAGGAACTTCCAGTTGTAAATAAAAATTACGCACAGCTTTCTTCCAATGAATTCAAGCCATACAGAACCATGTTTGAAAATGGATTGGCAAGCGTAATGGTAGCGCATCTTTCACTTCCTGAATTTGAAAAAGAAGCGCATGTGCCAAGTACGCTTTCAAAAAACATCATAACCGGTTTGCTTCGCGACAGTTTGAAGTTTGAAGGATTGGTGCTTACCGATGCCATGAATATGGAAGGCGTTGCGAAATATTTTCCTGCGGGTGAAGCCGATGTGCGCGCGCTTATCGCCGGCAACGATGTGGTGTTGTTCCCGTTGAATGTGCCGTTGGCCATTCAAAAAGTAAAAGAAGCCATTCAGCAAGGAAGAATTACTGAAGCCGAGATAACGGCTAAAGCACTTAAAGTTTTGAAGGCAAAGGAGCGCGTTGGTGCGCACAAGTTTAAGCCAATTCCCATCAAAGGAATTTCGAAGGATTTGAATTTGTCATACGTCACAGCATTGCGCAGACGTTGCATTGAGAGTTCAATCACTGTTATTTCAGAAGATAAAATTCCTTATGAAGATTCAGACAAGTGGCAAAAGCCCCTAGGAATTGTGGTGATAGGCGACGGTGCGAATTGTTCGTTTGCAAAGAGTATGGATCAGTACAAGGCCGTTGAAATTCACGCGCTTTCCAAAGAATGTACTGACGCTGAGGTGCAGCACGTAATTTCAAAATTGAAAATCAATTGTTCCGATGTAATTGTTGCCTTTTTAGGCACAACAAATAAGGCAAACACCAACTTCGGAATCACTAGCCACGGTACAAATGCTGCGGAAAAAATAGCTGAACACTTCGGAACTACCGTTGTAATGTTCGCTTGTCCATATGCCTTGGATAAATCAGAATGGAAAGGCATCAATTCATTCGTGGTTGCTTATCAGCCCGATGATCTAACACAGCAGGTAACAGCAGATGCTATTTGTGGCGTAATTCCTTTTCAAGGTAAATTACCTGTTTCTGTTGGAAAGAGATTCAAAGAAGGACAAGGAAAGGTTTTCCAATCTTCTGGAAGAATGCGCTATTTGCTTCCTTCACAAACAGGTTGGTTTAATTTCGGAGCCACCAATACGCAGGCCACAAAAGATTCTAGCGTGTATGTGGAAGACATGATGGCCAATGCACCAACGGACGTCCGTGGCACGGAATTAAATTTATTTACGAAAGTGGACGACATCGTGAAAGAAGGATTGGATCAAGGTGCCTACCCAGGATGTCGCGTTTTAATCGCGAAAGACGGCGTTATTCTTTACAACAAGAGTTTTGGCTACCTAGACAAGGCGAAGACGCAGAAAGTGTCTGAGAGCTCAATGTACGACCTCGCTTCTGTGACTAAGATGCTTTCAACCACGTTGGCATTGATGAGATTAGTTGACGAAGGGAAAATAGACGTCGAAAAAACAATCGGTGATTACATTGAATTCCCAAAAGGTCATGCGCATGCGAAAATGCAGTTGAAGCGCATGTTGTCCCACACAGCCGGACTTCCAGCTTGGAAAGACTTCACCAACTTAACGGTGAACGGAGCTGAATGGGATGGCAATTGTTTGTCAAAGGAACATACAGATAGATGCTGCAATCCGGTTTGCGCAGATATGTGGACCACCAAGGAAATGTCGGACTCGATTTACAAGGAAATTTTAGAAGTGAAGTTGAATCCCGATCAAGGTTATTTGTACAGTGACTTGGGCTACTATTATTACAAAAAAATGATTGAGAAAATTACAGGGATGCCCCTTGATTTTTATGTGTCAGAGACTTTCTACAAGCCCATGGGTCTGCGTTCCATGGGGTACAATCCGACAAAGAATTGGCCCGTGAAAATGATTGCAGAAACGGAAACGGATTCGAAGTGGAGACGACAAGCCGTTCGCGGATACGTGCACGATCAAGGAGCAGCACTAATGGGAGGTGTAGGAGGACACGCAGGTCTGTTCGGTAATGCGAACGATTGCGCTGCATTGATGCAATTGTGTTTGAATGATGGGCGCTACGGCACGAACGAATTCTTTCACCACGAAACAATGGATTTGTTTACCGCACGTCATTTTAAAGACAACCGAAGAGGCCTCGGTTTCGATAAACCAGGATTTACAAATTGGAGCGGTGCAACAGGGCCATCTGCTAGCGACGAGAGTTTTGGACATTCAGGATTCACCGGAACGCTTTGTTGGGCAGATCCTGCTAATGGAACGGTCTTCATTTTCTTAAGTAATAGAAACTGCCCCAGTTCAGAAAATTGGAAGATCAACGACATGCGTATTCGTTCGCGAATACATGAAGAAATTTACAAGTTGTTTCCTGTTAAACCGTAGTACTTTTGCAAAGGAGTTTCGCTCCGAAGTACTATGGAAAAAAAGCTGAAAATAGGTATTGTGTGCTACCCAACCTTCGGGGGTAGTGGTGTGGTTGCAACAGAGTTGGGGAAGGCACTTGCCGATAAAGGGCATGAAATTCATTTCATTACTTATTCGCAACCGGTTCGATTGGGTTCGCTTAGAAAGAATGTGCGCTACCACGAAGTAAACGTAAGCGACTATCCGTTGTTTTTATATCCGCCTTACGAGCTTGTTTTAGCAAGTAAAATGGTAGACGTTGCGAAGCACGAAGGACTTGATCTTCTGCATGTGCATTACGCCATTCCGCATGCAAGTGCTGCCTATATGGCCAAACAAATATTGAAAAGAGAAGGGATAAATCTTCCGGTAATAACTACCCTTCATGGCACAGATATTACTTTGTTGGGAAGAGATGCTTCCTTCGAACCAGTAATTTCTTTCGCTATTAATGAAAGCGATGCTGTTACTGCCGTTTCGCAAAGCTTGAGAACGGATACGTATAAACTTTTTGGAATCAATATAGACATTGAAGTCATTCCAAACTTTTTGAATCCAACTCCCATTAACGAAGATGTTGTGAAGGAAATTCGTGAAGAGTATGCTCCAGATGGAACGCCTATGCTTATTCACATTTCTAATTTCCGCCCAGTAAAACGTGTGATGGACGTTATGGAAATTTACAAGCGCGTGAATGAATTGAAACCTTCCATTTTAATCATGGTTGGTGATGGCCCAGATCGTTCAAAAGCAGAGCAGTTTGCGCGTGACAATCAGTTGAACGATGTGATTTTTGTTGGAAATGT
>JBEIFO010000265.1:0-3557 GCA_040382375.1 Crocinitomicaceae bacterium | reverse complement strand
GGCAATCTGAGCGGCATACGCACTGTTGTCTGTTTCAGCCAAAAGCTGACCCACCTGCACAGCATCTCCTTCCTGCACATAAATCTTCGTCACCAATCCAGGAATTTGCGGTGCTACAACGATGTTGTTTTCAGCATCTACTGTTCCTTGAATTTCAACACAGTGTTTGAACGGGGCGGTAGCCACATCGGTAGTCATAACCTTTCTCGTTTTCGGTGCATTTGTAACGCCCAACTCTTTTTCCAATTCTGCAATTTTTCCATCTAGCTCAGAACGTTTCGCTTTCAAATCGTTCAATTCCGCATTCTTGTCTTTGGTTCCGCAAGAGGCCAACAAGGCAGCACCTAAAAGAATGGATGCCGTGATTTTTGAGATATACATGAGTTTCATTTTTCTTTTGATTATAGTGCGTTCAACGATTTTGAAAGTCTAGTTTGTGCGTTCATTAGATTTAAACGCACTTGGATTAATGATACTTGCGCTTGCAACAACTGTGACGTCTGACGAGACAATTCGAAGCTTGAAGAAGTTCCCTGATCGAATTTGATTTGTGTCTTTTCCAAGATGCTAGCAGCCAAAGCGTAGGACTGCAAAGCCAATTCAACATTCAACGTAGCGCTCATGTATTCAGCCATTCCTGCCTGATATTCTAATTTCGCGCCGTTGGTTGAAAACGCTAACGTCTCTTCCATGCGTTTCACTTCAACTTCGGCCTTCTGAATGCTCTTCATTTTACCACCACCTGATACAAGTGGAATATTCATAGAAAGTCCCCACAATTGTGTTGGATACCAAGCTTCATCTCCATCAAAAAAATTGAATTCTTGACGCTGTGCTTGACGCTGCAGACTATAAAACGCAGCTAGGTTTGGAAGATAACCTGCTTGCTGGTTTTTTACGCTTAACTTCTGAAGTGCCAGACCTTCTTTTATAATTTGATTGTCGATTAAGTTGTCGGCGTTAAAGGGCGATTGCACCAACTGCGCGTTGAAGGATTCTAAAATCGTTGTGCTGTTATCGGCCAACGTAATTTCTTCCTCGACATTCATTCCAATGGTAAACTTCAGCAACGTTTTTGCAATGAGCGCTTGCTTTTCGGCAATACGGATGCGCCCTTCCAATTCATAAAGAGAGAGAGTCAATTGCTCAACATCTTGCGTCTCTAAAAAACCCTCTTTGTTCAAAGCCTTCGTGTGCTCCAAGGATTGAGCTATCAAATCGCGAGAAGCCGTTAACAAAGCAATACTCTCCTCTGAAATAACAGCAAAGTGGTACGCCTCTTCTGTTGCTTGCTTCACATCTATTTCACTTTTAATGATGTTCTTGTTTTGCAACGCGGCGTAGGCCTTCGAAGCTTGCAGTCCCACTAACCATGAACCGTCGAACAACAACTGCGAAGCGTTGATACCGGCAGTTAATGTTTGCGGAACTCCGAATTGAACTGCTACGTTTTGTCCTGGCATTCCGAAAAAATCGCCCGGCAAAATGCTTGTCGGACGGTCAATGAAATTCTGGTATTGAATAGAGCCGCTAATCTGTGGAAGACCAATGGCCAGCAACTCTTCGGTTTGAAGCTTCGCGCTTTGCGCATCAAGTGTTTTTGATTTCACTTGGAAGGAATTCTTCAAGGCAAACTCTTTCGCAGCTGCCAAAGTCAGCGCCTGTTGGGCGGTTCCGAGCGAAACAAAACCAAGCGCCACTGCTAGCAGGACACTTATTTTTTTGTTTATGTTGAATTGTATCATGAATTGAATTATTGCTTTTTCGTTGATTTTTTCTTGGTTGAAGGCGAGGAGTTCAGAATGTTTTTGTTCAACAATTCTATCCCTTTGATAGTCGCCATTCCGTGAATGTGGTAGGAAAACCATTCCATGTAGACATCACTCACATTGTATTCTTTACTTGGAAATAAATTCTGATCGAACATCACTTCCATTCTTCCCACATACAACTTCGCCAACACATTCGGATTAATTTCTTTTCTGTACAAGCCGTCTTTTTGTCCTTTTTGAATATTCTCGAAAACGCATTTGTAAATAATAGCCTGACGAGAAGCGAGCATTTTCTGGTGCACCCGTGGATGAAATTTTTCCATGTCGTAAGCCACAGACGGATGAATGTTTTGCAACATTTCGAGCACCCAACGCTTAATTTCCAAACTTTCGTCAATGGCATTCAATCCTCGGCTACAAATTTCTTCAATCTGATGTTTCTCTGAGGTACTGAATAATACCACCGCATTTTCCAACAAATCTTCTTTGTCTTTCACATGCGCATACAGCGTCTTCTTTGAGATACAGAGCTTCCGCGCAATGTCATCCATTGTCAGACTCTTGATTCCAAATTGCAAAAACAACTGAAGTGTTTCCGAGAGAATATGTCGTTTCTTTATTTCCAAAGCGCGGCAAAGATAAACACAAATTTTACATTGGAAACGAAAAGTGGGGAAAATGTTTCCTTTACACACTTCGTGTGATGACGCAACGGAGTTGCGATGTCACCGAAGGTGATGACAAACTTCGTTTGATGACACAACACGTTGTGATGACCGCGGAGCGGATGACACCGGAGGTGATGACAAACTTCGTTTGATGACACAACACGTTGTGATGACCGCGGAGCGGATGACACCGGAGGTGATGACAAACTTCGTTTGATGACGATTTACAATCGATGACGAACAAGTTCGATGACCGCTTCGCGGAGCGTCATCCGGAACGGTCATCCGGAACGGTCATCACGAAGTGTGTTAACCTCTCTTCTTAATAAACTTTATAAATGCATACAACTCCCGAATAACCTGATTACACTGAGTTTTCAGACTGTGCTGTTCAATATCGGAAATGATTCTGTCATGTTGGAATTTCTCTATCCAGAAGTTTGTTTCTTTCGCTTCTCTTAAGCTTATATATAGCTTACTTAAAATCATTTTATTGCTTTGCGATGCAAGTGCCTCTTGAATATTCGCAGCCACAGAAGAAGAACTTCTGAGACATTGATCAATGGTCTTGATGTGCATGTAATCTCTCCGATGCTTTTTACAAACCTCAGAAATATGGAAGGAAAGAGCTTTTGATTTTTGTTCAATAGATGTCTTCATTGAGAATAAAATTTCATCAAAATTCTTTTCACAACTTGGTTCTCGCAATTATCGGTTATGTGATTTTCATATAAAATATTCCCAATTCCCTCGGAAATCCAAGACCTTCACCCCTTGTAGATATAACCAACTCACACATAAACAATAATCCCGAAGGGTCATCCGCATCGCGGTCATCACGAAGTGTCATCCTTCGAAGAAGGTCATCTGGAACGGTCATCACAACTTGTTGTGTAAAGAAAAAGTCCCCGACCGTTGCCGAGGACTTTCCCCTAAACCTTAACCAAAACTCCTGAAGAACTTCAGGATACTAGAGTGCAGCCTCCTGCGACTCAGCCTCTTCATTTTTCTTGCCAAAAATTCTCTTCATGCGCGATTTCGTGTTTTCGCTCATTTGATACATGACAGGAACTACTATTAATGTGATGAATGTTGCGAAACTTAATCCGAATACTAT
>JBEIFO010000264.1:0-3558 GCA_040382375.1 Crocinitomicaceae bacterium | reverse complement strand
CACCACATTCTTCTCTTTGTAAAGCGTAATCTTACCAACGCCTGTTCCAACGTATCCGTAGTCGGCATCGGCCATTTCACCCGGACCGTTTACAATGCATCCCATAATTCCGATCTTCACACCCTTCAAATGCGAAGTGCGTGAACGAATCTTAGCCGTGGTCTCTTGAAGATCGAAAAGTGTTCTTCCGCAACTCGGACAAGAGATGTATTCCGTGCGAGAAATACGCGTGCGAGTTGCTTGAAGAATTCCAAACGCTATCGCGTTCGATTTCGCTAACGACAAATGAGTATTCGAAATAAGAACGCCGTCGCCCATTCCGTCTAACAGCAAAGCTCCAACATCTGTCGACGAATAAAGCGTATACGCTTCTTCATCTAAATCATATTTCGAAGAAAGCACAACCGGACAGGTTACGCCGTGATTCATTAATCTGAAGATTGCTGTTCTTCTGTGTTGAACAGCGCACTCATGCGAAGTCTTCAACAACAAGACAACAGTTGAATCTGACTTCAACACAGAAAGAAAGGACTCCGTCAAATCTTCCAATTCCGCTTCAACAAAATTCAACTCACCCGAACGTTCGTTCGGTTGAATGTATTCATTGCATGAAAGCACCGGATAATGACGCTCTTTGTTTTTGTTCTGAAGCCATGCTTCATACTCCATAACCACACCAAGGGTTCCAGGAATTTCAAAATTCACCGTATTCTTTCCAACAAACAAATAATCGCACGCCGAATCAGACAAATTCCATTTGTCCATATCAACAGAATACGCATATCCAACAGCAAAAAGAGAAGCCGCTGTTATTGTTTCGCGATTCGAATAATCTGCGAAAACTCGCGGAACATTCTTTCCACCTAAATTCAAAACTTCGTGCGTATGTCTTCTTGAATAAGCGAAAAAATCAATTGGAATTTCTTCCTTCGGAATATGAGATTCTGAATTTCTATTCGCATAACGATCGACCAACAACTTCGCCACCGGCATCTCTGCTTCAGGTGCTTCAGTCAATGAAACGCGAACGGTATCGCCAATGCCGTCTTCCAACAAAGCACCTATACCAATAGCCGATTTGATTCTTCCGTCTTCACCATCACCTGCCTCTGTAACACCCAAGTGTAGCGGAAATACTTCTCCGGTTTCCAAAAGCGTTTGCACCAACAAACGATAAGCTTGTACCATCACTTGCGGATTAGACGCCTTCATGGAAATAACCAAATTCTTGTAATTGCAATCAATGCAAATACGAATGAACTCCATGGCAGATTCCACCATGCCTTCAGGGGTGTCTCCGTAACGACTAAGAATTCGATCGGAGAGCGAACCGTGATTGGTTCCAATACGCATCGCCGTTCCGTGTTCTTTACAAATTTCAACAAGCGGAATAAAACGCTCGCGAATGCGCTTCAATTCAGTCGAATAGGATTCATCGGTATAAACAATCTCTTCAAATTTCTTTTTATCCGCGTAATTCCCTGGATTCACGCGAACCTTCTCTACTATGCGAGCCGCTATTTCCGCGGCGTTCGGAGTGAAGTGAATGTCGGCAACAAGCGGAGTGTTATAACCCAACTTGTGAAGCTCTTCGCGAATGTTTCGCAAATTCTCTGCTTCGTTTTTACTGGGAGCGGTAATTCGGACCAATTCACAACCCGCTTCTATCATGCGAATACTCTCAGCAACGGTTGCTTCAGTATTCATCGTATCCGCAGTGGTCATCGATTGCACACGAATAGGCGCATCGCCCCCCATGGTTAATTCACCAATAGTAACGGAAAGCGTCTTGATGCGCTTGTAGCCAAACAAATCTTCGCAGAACGGTTTCATTTACTTTGGAAGCTTACTCATTTCCTCAGTCAACTGAGCATCCAACGCTTTCGCTAAAGAATCAGCAGAGATATCTACTTGATTATACGACTCCTCTAACTCCTTAGTTAGAATGTCAATATATTTTCCGTCCTTAACGCACTCGTTCTTTTGATCGTTAATATCGCTCGGCTTGAAATCAGCTTTCGGAAACTTCTCATTAATCTTAGTCGATACACAATCGCAAATTTTCGCAGCGTCTTCCTTCGTATAAAGATTACCCACGGTCTTCGCACATTCAGATTTCACTTCTGCGCGCTTTTCATCGTTCCATCCACCACATGCAGCTAGGCTTGTTGCAATCACTGCTAAAAAGAATAATTTTTTCATGTTGAAATATTTAGTTAAAAAGTTTACTCTACTATTTGAAAACACGTTCACCGGCAGATTTGTTCTTGTTGGCCAATTGTCCGCATGCAGCATCAATATCTTTTCCTCTTGAACGACGCACATTCACAATCATATTCTTGCTTTCCAAGAACTTCGCAAAAGCATCTACGCGCTCCGGGCTGGCTTGTTGAAACTCCCCGTCGTCAATGGGGTTATATTCAATAATATTTATTTTAACTGGAAGCTGCTTGCAAAATTCAGCCAACTCCTTCGCGTCTTGGATCGTGTCATTAAAGTCTTTGAAGATGATGTACTCAAACGTTATGCGTGTTCCTGTTGCGTCATGAAAATACTTCAATGCTTCAGATAGGGCAGCCAAATTATTCGAATCGTTAATCTCCATAATCTTGCTGCGCTTCACGTCGTTGGCTGCGTGCAGCGAAAGCGCAAGGTTAAACTTCACCCTATCGTCGCCAAGCTTTTTAATCATCTTCGCAATTCCAGCTGTGCTTACGGTAATGCGCTGAGGCGACATGCCCAATCCTTCCGGACTGGTGATCCATTGAATGGAGCGCATCATGTTATTGTAGTTGAGCAACGGCTCTCCCATGCCCATGTACACAATGTTCGTAAGCGGGGTCTTGTATCGAGTAATCGCCTCGTTGCGCAAATAATTGACTTGGTCGAAAATCTCTCCGCCTGTTAGATTACGCATCATCTTCAACCTTCCAGTAGCGCAGAATTTACACGCCAAGCTGCAACCCACTTGCGAAGAAATACAAGCCGTCATGCGTTTTGTTGAAGGAATTAACACCCCTTCAACTACCTTATCTCCATCTACTTTGAAGGCGCATTTAATGGTCTTGTCGGCACTTATTTGCTGCTCGTGCAAGACGGCTTTAGATAAGTAGTATTTCCCATCTAGAACCTCACGTAACTCCTTCGGCAAATTCTGCATTTCAGGAATGCTCGTCGCACCGCGCTGCCACATCCATTCTCGAATCTGCTTCGCACGAAAAGAAGGTGCGCCCAGTTCTTTCAACTCGGACATTAGTTCTTCCGAACTCAATTCTCGCAAATCCTTTTTTGTATTCATGCGGTGCAAAGATAGATAGCTTACATTTGAATCACATTGTCTTTTCATGAAGCGACTAATTTTTATATTCTTGTTTTTCCCTGCGATAATCTGTTTCGGCCAAACAGATAGTCTCGACGTTGTTCTAGCCCCAGATACGGTGGTGCCTTTTCCGGAAATTAACATCGAGGATTTCGAAATGGCGCCTTTGCAAATTCTTGAAGAAGATTACAACTCCAAGGATTACATTCGATACATGTGCTTCTTCACAGGTGTAGACT
>JBEIFO010000263.1:0-3560 GCA_040382375.1 Crocinitomicaceae bacterium | reverse complement strand
TATTCTTCTTTTTCGAAATAAATTCTGAAATAGCATCTGCGCAGCGCTCTCCGTCTATTGCCGCAGAAACAATTCCGCCTGCATAACAAGCGCCTTCACCGCAAGGAAAAAGATTCTTTATTTCAGGATGATTCAATAATTCTTTGTCGCGAGGAATTCTTACTGGCGAAGAGGTGCGCGTTTCAGGAGCAAGAAGCAAGGCATTCGGTCCGGAGAAATGCGGCATTTTCGTGTTGAAATGTTGAAGCGCACCGACCAAGCATTCTGAAATGAATTTCGGAAATAAATCGCGAAGATTAGTTGAAGTAATTCCAGGACTGTAAGAAGAGTCTGGAAGGGTAGTGCTTTTTTTATTGTAAATAAAATCGGTTGCGCGTTGCGCTGGAGCGAATTGATTGGCCCCGCCTAGTTCATAGGCCTTTTTTTCTATGTCTTGTTGAAGGTGCAATCCTGCAAGTGGCCCCGAGTAATTCAGGTTTTCTAGGTCGCTCAACTTCACCTCAACCACAATGCCTGAGTTTGCCCATGGATTGTTGCGTTTGCTTGGCGACCATCCGTTCGTTACAATTTCTTCTTGCGAAGTGGCGCACGGAGCAACGATTCCTCCGGGGCACATGCAGAAAGAATACACGCCGTGATCGTTCACTTGTGTAACAATGGAATAGCTTGCCGGAGGTAGAAATTCTCCGCGATCATCACATTTGTATTGAAGCTTGTCTATTGCGCGTTGTTCGTGCTCAATACGAACGCCAATCGCGAATGGCTTCGCTTCAATTGCAATATTTTTAGCATGGAGCAATTCGAAGATATCCCGCGCGCTATGTCCAGTAGCCAACAAAACGCTGTCGGCCTGAAAAGTATTTCCCTTTGCTGTTTTTACTTCGTGAATGGAATCGCTTCCAATGTTGAAATCAACCACTCTTTCTTCGAAATAAATTTCTCCTCCGTTTGCTAAAATGCTTTCACGCATGTTAGCAATAATTTGAGGAAGTTTATTTGTCCCCACATGCGGATGACTTTCAGTAAGAATATTTTCATTCGCTCCGAATTGAACCAGCGTCTCTAAGATGCGAACCACACTGCCTTTTTTTGTGCTTCGCGTATATAGCTTGCCGTCGCTGTAGGTTCCAGCACCCCCTTCTCCGAAGCAATAATTGGAATCTTCGTTCACAATTCCGTTACGCGTAATTTCAACGAGATCGCGTCTCCGCGCACGAACATCTTTTCCTCTCTCGAGAATGATGGGCCTTACACCCAATTCAAGAAGTCTCAATGCTGCGAATAGTCCGGCAGGCCCAGCACCGATAACGATGGCGGAGCCTTTTATTTCATGCTGAAATTTACGTTGATGAACAGCAGGAAACTCTTCATTGGATGCAATGACCGAAATTCGAAGAAGGACAATTGCTGTTCGCTTCCGCGCGTCGATTGATTTTTTGTCGATGCGCCATTTAAAAGAAAGAGGAGATAAATTCAACGTGAATTGAATTTTCTCCTCTAAATAATTGAAGTCGGCCGATTGGGCAGGACTTACTTGAAGTTCAATAGTGTTCATACTGTTGGTCTATTCAACCAAAAAAGATGATAAAAAAATATTATTATGCTTTCACTGCTTTTCCAGCTTTTGCAGTCTTAGCAACTTTTGCCTTTACTGAACCTGGCTTTCTTCCGCGCTTTTTCAAAACTTTAGGAGCCGCAGGAGTTGCTGGTGTTACCGCTGCCGATACAACAGTCTCTTTTTTCGGTCCTGTTTTCTTTGCACCTGGTTTGTTTTTAGATCCTTTTGGACGACCGCGACGCTCCGAGCTTGCTGATGATTCTGATGTGCCAGCTTTGCTTAAGATAGAAGCAATTTTACTTGTGATTTTAACCTTTCTGCCTCTACCGCTTTGAAGTGAAGCAATAAGATTTGCAGCGTCTACCAATGAATTTAGTTCTTTCTCGCGGCGCGCAATTTCTTGTTTAATTTCGTTTAATAGTTTCATAAAAACAACTTTGTATTTATTAATTTGTGCGAAAATATCGTGCTAATTTAAATTTAAATCCTAACAGAATGTTAAAAAATGTGAAGAAAATTTTAAGGGTGCCGCATTCGGATTACTTTAGCGGCTCAATTTGAGCAATATGAAATTCAATAAAAAGGACATTTCGAAGGAAGAATTATTGGCATTGTACGAAGCAATTAAATTGCCCCGTTTAATCGAGGATAAGATGCTAAGTCAATTGCGTTTGGGGAAGATCTCGAAATGGTTCTCTTCCTACGGACAAGAAGCAATTTCCGTGGGTGTAGGAATGGCAATGGATGAAGATGAATTTATTTTACCCATGCACCGCAATTTGGGAATCTTCACTTCCAGAAATTTAGATTTAAAACAATTGTTTCTTCAGTTTCAAGGAAAGAAAGACGGATTCACAAAAGGGCGCGATCGTTCGTTTCACTTCGGAACGAAGAAGCACCATGTTGTTGGAATGATTTCTCATTTGGGCCCACAACTGGGCATTGCAGACGGAATAGCGCTAGCTAATAAATTGGAAGGCTCTGAAAAAGCAACAATAGTATTCAGTGGAGACGGTGGTGCAAGCGAAGGAGATTTTCATGAAGCATTGAATGTGGCAACCGTTTGGGATCTGCCGGTTATCTTTTGTATTGAGAATAACGCATGGGGTTTGTCTACGCCAAGTCGTGAGCAATTTCGCTGCAAGCAGTTTATAGATAAAGCAATCGGATATGGAATGCCGAAAGAAGATGCCATTCAAATAGACGGAAACAATATTCTTGAAGTTTATTCAACGGTTAAAAAGATTGCTGAAAGCATACGTAAGAATCCACGTCCTATTATTTTAGAGTGCATGACTTTCCGCGTTCGCGGACACGAAGAGGCGAGTGGAACGAAGTATTATCCGGAAGGAATGATAGACGAATGGTCGAAGAAAGATCCCGTGGCCATGTATGAGCAGTTTTTAATAGAAGAGAAATTAATTACTCAAGGCGATGCAGAAGCCATGAATTTAAAGTTGAAAGATAAAATCAACACGAATTTAAAGTCGGCCTATGCAGAGCCAGACATTGAAGTAAACGAGGAAGAAGAATTGGAAGATTTGTTCGCCCCGTTTTCAAACGCTGAAATTCCGGCATCTTCAACCAAAAAGAAAATGCGTTTCATTGATGCCATTCAGGATGGGTTGCGCGAAAGTATGCGCAAGCACGATCGCTTGGTTTTAATGGGACAAGACATTGCTGAATACGGCGGCGTATTTAAAGTCACTGAAGGATTCCTTGAAGAATTCGGAAAAGGCCGCGTTCGTAATACACCGTTGTGTGAATCTGCAATTGTGGGTGCTGGATTGGGATTGAGCATGAAAGGTCACAAGGCCATGGTGGAAATGCAATTCGCAGATTTTGTGACGTGTGGATTCAATCAGATTGTAAATAACTTGGCGAAGTTGCATTACCGTTGGGCGGAAAACGCAGACGTTGTCGTGCGCATGCCAACAGGCGGTGGCGCAGCAGCGGGACCGTTCCACAGTCAAAGTAATGAAGCATGGTTCTTCCATACACC
>JBEIFO010000262.1:0-3567 GCA_040382375.1 Crocinitomicaceae bacterium | reverse complement strand
CTGCTAATTTGAAGCTTTCACAAGCACGAGCACTCAGTGTAAAAACATATTTAGAATCGAAAGGAATTGTTGCAAGCCGAATAGAATCTGAAGGATACGGCGAATCGCAGCCTATAGAAACTAATGCTACTCCGGAAGGAAAGTCGAAAAATAGAAGAACGGTTTTCAGAGTTCTTTAAAACAAAAAAGGTGTTCATTTCTGAACACCTTTTTTATTGAATCAATAAAATCAATTGATCACATTAATTACTCTATTCGGAGCTCTGAACTTTCCTTTAATAACACCTCCTTTCGAAGTCCCTTGAATATTGGTCTTTCTTGTTGTGCGATCTAAATAAACCGTTGAAGTTCCCAAAGGCAGATTCGACAATGAGTTAATTCCAAAGACCATGTTGGTAGCTCCAACACTGTTCGTGAAATTCCACGTGTCATCACCCCAAGTCCATGAACCAATAAATGCGCCCACTTCCTGATTTTGAGAAAGAGCAGTTCCAGCCCATTGAAAATCATACGCTGCTGAACGACTAAGCTCCGTGAAACTCGAAGGAAAACCAATCGACTCAAATACCGGAACCGTATTCGTGAATACGTTACCATCTAAATTGGTGTAGACAAAAGTTCCTGGAGCAATATTCCCAACGTAATCTTTCGCATGTCCGCCCCAAAAAATATTGTAAGGCAAAACATCTCCATTAAACTTCACATTATCTGTTGAATCCAATTCCAATAAAGTGCCTAAAGCACCACCAAAACGAAATCTAGCTATAACAGTGGTTACACCTGTGTTCGAATTGTAAAACTGTTCGTATTCGGTATAGATACGATCTTGATTCACATCGCCAGCAGATTCACCGGTGCAGGAAGTCAATGCAATAACCGCCAACATCATTATTGAAAACAATACTTTTTTCATAGAGCTTTAATTATCTAAGTTATTTGAAAATTATAGGGTTCTTCCAGGGTAAACATCCAACGCGTGACGCAGACATTCTATTGCATTGCGAAGGGCATCTTCATTCAACACATAAGCCAAACGCACTTCATTGGTTCCTGCTCCTGGTGTTGCATAGAAGCCCGTTGCTGGAGCCATCATAACCGTTTGATTGTTGTGTGAAAAATCTTCCAACATCCATTGACAGAATTTATCTGCGTTATCAATTGGAAGGCGAGCAATGCAATAAAATGCACCCTTTGGATTTGGACACATAACGCCAGGAATGGCGTTCAATCCGCTCACTAAAATATCTCTGCGCTTCACGTACTCTGCTACTACTCCATCGAAGTATTCTTGCGGAGTATCCAAAGCAGCTTCTGAAGCAATCTGTCCGAATGTTGGTGGTGAAAGTCTCGCTTGCGCAAACTTCATGGCCATAGCCATGACCTCTGCGTTACGGGTAACGAGTGCACCAATACGCGCGCCGCACATGCTGTAACGCTTGCTCACGCTGTCAATCATGATCGCGTGGTTGTCTAACCCTTCCAAATTCATAACTGAATGTGGAATGGCTCCGTCGTACATAAACTCGCGATAAACTTCATCTGCTATCAAGAATAAATCGTGCTTAATCACCAATTCACGCAATTGCTCAAGCTCTTCCTTCGAATATAAATATCCGGTTGGATTACCCGGATTGCAAATCAAAATAGCTTTTGTCTTCGGAGTAATTTTTTCTTCGAAAGAAGAAATCGGAGGAAGTGCGAATCCAGTTTCAATGTATGAAGTAACAGGGACCACATTCACTCCTGCCATTACCGCGAATCCGTTGTAGTTCGCGTAAAACGGTTCTGGGATAATTACTTCGTCGCCCAGATTCATACACGTCATGAACGTGAAAATCAACGCCTCTGAACCACCCGTGGTGATCATGAGTTGTTGCGGAGTTAGGGTTATGTCTTTCGAAGCGTAATAGCCCGTTAATCCTTTCTTGTATGAACCAATTCCGTCTGAGTTGCTGTATTCAATAACCTTAATGTCAAGGGCCTTCATCTTCTCACGCACAATCTCTGGCGTTTCAATGTCGGGCTGCCCAATGTTCAAGTGATAAACAGTCTTTCCCGCAGCTTTAGCAGCCTCTGAAAAAGGCACCAGCTTGCGAATTGGAGAAGATGGCATAGCCACCGCTTTCGATGAAATGTTTGGCATAGAAATAAATTTGCTCGGCAAAATTAGGCAATTCCTGTCGGCTTCCTTCTTAACTTGCTCCAATGTTATTCTTTTCATCTGAAATACAAGACGGCAGCTGGAAATTGAACGAAGAGGAAAGTCGTCACATTAAAGTTTTGCGTCTTCACGAAGGTGAGAGATTGATCTTCACCAACGGCAAGGGCGAACGCATAGAAGCCGCTCTAGACAAGGTTGACAAGCATTGCACGTTGACAACGCTTTCGAGAGAAACCATTGAAAATACGAATCCCCATTTACACCTCTTTGTAGCCCCCACGAAGAATGCCGATCGCATTGAATGGTTGGTTGAAAAGGCCGTTGAAATGGGTATTCGAAGCATAACCTTTTTAGTTTGCGAACACTCGGAACGCGTTCGCATGAAGCCCGAGCGCATTGAGCGTGTAGCTATTTCAGCCTTGAAGCAGAGCCTTCAATATTCATTGCCCGAATTGCATTTCGATGTGAAATTTCAAGACGCATGGAAAAATGCAGTTGGAATGAAGTTGCTTGCGCACTGTGAAGACGGCCCGAAGATTCAACTTTCAACATGGAAAGAAAAGCACGCGAGCCTTTCTATTTTCATTGGACCGGAAGGAGACTTTTCGAAAAACGAAATTGCATTGGCGAACGATGCTCCTGCCCTTTCCTTGGGGACAAACCGATTAAGAACTGAGACTGCCGCGCTGAAAGCAATTGTTGCAGCGCATGAATATTTCGAACGATAAACTTCTTTTATGAAACCTATTTTCAAATCACTTCTTGTTGTTTTTTTGTTGAAAGGCCTTTCAACGTCCGCGCAAGTAGAAACCCTTATTCCAATGCCTACGAGCATTGCCTATGTTCACGGAAAAGGATTTTTGTGGGAAGCGGGACAACGTGCGGAAGCTCTTGGAATTTGTCAGAATGAAGTAGACCTTTTCAATGCCTGGTTGAAGGAAAACGAGCCTGAAACAGTTGTTGAAGTTTCAAACCAAGGCTTGGAAAAACGTCAGCCAAGAAAAGTCATTTTCCAACTCACGAAAAACATTCCTTCGAATACCGAAGCCTACTATTTAACCGTTCGCGAAAATGAAATCCGTTTAACATCGGCTACGGAAGAAGGCATTTCACGAGGCATGCAGACCTTGAAACAATTGTTACCGAAGTATTTCAAGACGAACGAATCGTTTGCTGGTTTTGAAATTCCGAGCATGGACATCTCAGATGCGCCAGTTTATCCGCATCGCGGAATGCTGCTCGACTGCGGAAGACATTTCATGGATGTCGCTACCGTGAAGAAGTATATAGACGCTTTGGCGTTTTACAAAATGAATGTCTTGCATTGGCACTTAACCGAAGACCAAGGCTGGCGCATTGAAATAAAAAAATATCCAGAGCTTGCGCGTCTTGGTTCTTACCGCATG
>JBEIFO010000261.1:0-3585 GCA_040382375.1 Crocinitomicaceae bacterium | reverse complement strand
TGCCATGCTATGTCCGCCAAACTGAATCAAATGTTCTGAACAAGCCGAGAGCATGTCATACACATCAATGCCTTCAATGGAACGAACGCTTCCCGAAAGCATGCCATCATCTTCGACAAGCACAATAGTGGGCTTGTAATAATTTTCAATAAGTCGCGATGCAACAATTCCAACAACACCCTTGTGCCAGCCTTCTTTTTTCACAACGGTGGTGAAGCTGTCATTATAAAACGAATCGGACTCAATAATGTCGAGTGCCTCTTGTGTAATGTTTCGGTCGAGGCCTTTTCTTTCTTGATTGTTCTTTTCAATTTCAGCAGCGACAGTCTTTGCGTCTTCTTTATTGTTGGCGAGGAGAACTTCTACGGCTCTTTTTCCAGAAAAAATTCGACCTGCAGCGTTTATACGCGGAGCAATAAGGAAAACGAGGTCAACTACTTTCAAAATCTTACCACTGTGCTTCGCATTGGTGAGGAGCTCGGCTATACCTGGACGAAAGTGCGAATTGATTTCTTTCAATCCGAAATGGAGTAAGACGCGATTTTCGGAGGTGACGGGAACAATATCTGCCCCGGTGGCGACTGCTACTAAATCAAGAAAGGAATAAGCAAAGTCTAGCGGTTCGTTGTGATGAATGAACCAGGCACACATGACTTTGAATCCGACTGCACATCCGCACAGTCCTTTGTTCTCGTATGAACAATCTTTTCTTTTCGGATTAACCACCGCGAAAGCAGGAGGAAGAATTTCAGGAGTGTGGTGATCGCAGACAATGACGTCTATTCCATATTCATTGCATTTTTCAATACGAGGTCCGTCTTTAATTCCACAGTCAAGCGTTACAATAAGGTTGAATTTATTTTCATGGGCGAATTCTACTCCTGCATCTGAAAAACCATATCCTTCCTTATATCTATCTGGAATATAAAAGTCGCATTCGAATCCCTCGTGCTTCAGAAAACTGTAAAAGACCGCAACGGCCGTTGTTCCGTCAACATCGTAGTCGCCATATACCAGAATTTTTTCGTTTTTTTCTTTGGCTGAAACCAATCGAGCAATGGCTTTGTCCATGTCTTTCAATCCGAAAGGATCTAAAAGCTGATTTAATTCAGGGTGAAGAAAGGTCTTTGCTTGTTCAGCAGTGAGGACATTTCGTTGAAGCAAAATTTCAGCGAAGGCTTCGGCGGTCGCTGTTTGTTGAGCAAGTTCTTTAATCTCTTCCGAAGAGAAATTGCCGCGTTTTTTCCAGATGTTTTCTTTTAAGGTACTCATGTGGAACAAAGTTAGTCCGAGAACTCACGCAACCCTTTTTCATTTTATGCGGTCTTTTCGTATATTCGTACCCCAAACCTTTTAAAGAAATGAAGAAATCTTTACGTTCTGTTCTTTTGCTAATGAGCATTTTCACAATGTTTGTGCTGAATGGCTGTCTTAATGATGACAACAAAATTCCACCAAATTGTTATGACGGAATTTTGAATAACTCTGAGCAATTGGTCGATTGCGGAGGTCCGAATTGCGAGCAGTGTGACCACTGTATCGATGGTATTTGGCAGCCGGAATATGGCGAAACATGTGTAGACTGTGGCGGCGAATGCGGACCATGTTCTCCTTGTGCGAACTGTATTCAAGACGGTGATGAGGCAGGTATTGACTGTGGTGGAACGAATTGCGGCCCTTGCGCTGCATTGTGCGCCGATGGATTACTAAACGGAACTGAAACACAAGTAGACTGTGGTGGAGCATATTGCGAGGCTTGTCCTACTTGTACAGACGGAATAATGAATGGAACCGAAATTGGTATTGACTGCGGCGGAACAAACTGCCCTCCTTGCGCAACAGACGGTAACTGTACCAATGGAATTATTGACGGAGGTGCTCAAGGTGAGTTCTGGACTGACTGCGGTGGTGTTGACTGTATGGCTTGCGATACAGTCATTACGTTCACTGCTAACGGTGTTAACCATGTGGGAGTTGCTTCATCATGTACCTTCAGTTATACAGGTGGGGTAGTTACTGTAACAGGTTCTACACTTCAAGGAGGAACAATAGCATTTACAATGGCTCAACCAGTTGCAGGATGGGTAAGTGGTTCTGTTATTAATATGGCTACTTCAACAAACCCGGCTAGTGTTATGGCATTCACAAATGCTTCGGTTGCGCACAGCACCGCATTCGGAACCTCAACAGCTACCGTTAACGTAGTTAAGTTCAGATCTACTCCAGCACCAGGTGGAATTCGTTACACCTTCTCAGGAACGTTAAAGAACTCAGGTGGTACTTCAACTGTAAACATCTCGAACGGTCTAGTTATGGTGCCTTTGCAATAAGAAAATAACTAAATAGAAATATTGAAAACCCTTCGAAAGAAGGGTTTTTTATTTCACCCTCAATTTCGTTTCTTTGCACCCAATTTAGCAATGAACTAAACATAACAATATGCATTTCGAATTAACAGAAGAACAATTGGCCGTTCAGGCTGCTGCAAGAGATTTCGCGCAGAACGTATTAAAGGCAGGGGTTATAGATCGCGACGAGCATCAGCGTTTTCCAACTGAAGAAGTGAAGCAATTGGCAGAACTTGGATTCATGGGAATGATGGTAGATCCGCAATACGGCGGAAGCGGTATGGACACTTTGTCTTACGCCATTGCTATGGAAGAGATTTCGAAAGTAGATGCTTCAACATCTGTATGCATGAGCGTGAACAACTCGTTGGTGTGTTACGGAATTCAAGCTTATGGAAACGAAGAGCAGAAAGAAAAATTCTTGAAGCCTTTGGCTAGCGGAGAAAAAATAGGAGCGTTCTGTCTTTCTGAACCAGAGGCTGGTTCAGATGCTACTTCTCAAAGAACTACCGCAGTTGACATGGGTGATTACTATTTGTTGAACGGAACGAAGAACTGGATTACCAACGGAAGTACAGCTTCGACTTATATTGTAATTGCTCAAACCGATCCTGAAAAAGGACACAAAGGAATTAACGCGCTAATCGTTGAACGTGGAATGGAAGGGTTCATCGTTGGAGCGAAAGAGAACAAAATGGGTATACGCGCAAGCGACACACACACGTTGTTATTCAACGACGTGAAAGTTCCAAAGGCAAACCGTATTGGTGAAGACGGATTCGGATTCAAGTTTGCGATGAAGACGTTGAGCGGAGGACGCATTGGTATTGCTGCTCAAGCTTTAGGTATTGCAGCTGGTGCTTACGAATTGGCTTTGGCTTATTCGAAAGAGCGTAAAGCATTCGGAAAAGAAATTTCACAACACCAAGCCATTGCTTTCAAACTAGCCGATATGGCTACGGAGATCGAAGCTGCACGTTTGTTAGTGTATAAGGCTGCTTGGATGAAAGATCAAGGCATGAACTACGATGAAGCGAGCGCTATGGCGAAGTTGTATGCATCGACAGTGGCTATGAAGCATACGGTTGAAGCGGTTCAAATTCACGGTGGATATGGATTCGTGAAAGAGTATCACGTTGAGCGTATGATGCGCGATGCGAAGATTACACAGATCTACGAAGGAACAAGCGAAGTGCAAAAAATTGTCATCTCGAGAATTGCACTTTCAAAATAAACG
>JBEIFO010000260.1:0-3595 GCA_040382375.1 Crocinitomicaceae bacterium | reverse complement strand
CTACATAGAACAAAGACTCCATGAACCTTCCTTCAGTTGGCATTGCCATTCCTTGCTTTCAAGAAGCAGTGCACATTGAAGAGTGTGTACTTTCCTGCTTGAATCAATCTTACCAAGGCATTGTTCGCGTTTACGTTGCCGATGGCGGAAGTACCGACGGCACGCTTGAAAAGCTTCAGCAGCTTGCCCTTCAACATGAAAATAAAATTATTGTGTTGAAGAATGAACGTCGAGTTACACCGGTAGCACTGAACATGGGTTTGCAAGCGAGCAACGAAGATTTCAAAATGATTCTTGGCGCACACGCTGCTCTTCCGAATAACTACATTGAAAAATGTATACAGACGTTTATTGAAAATCCGGAAGCGGATTGTGTTGGAGGAATAATCATAAACGAATATCAAGATGCGACTTCTCAAGCCATTGGATGCGCCATGTCGTCTTCGTTTGGCGTGGGTAATGCACATTTCAGAACGGGAAATAAAAATGGATTTGTTGACACTGTTGCCTTCGGTATGTACCGAAAGGAAGTGTTTGAAAAGATTGGCTATTTCAGAGAAGAGCTCATTCGCAATCAAGACGACGAATTCAATTTCCGAATGGAAAAAAACGGAATGAAATGTTATTTGAATACAGAATTACATTCCAAATATTACGTCCGCGGAACATTAAACAAATTACTGAAGCAGTATTATCAATACGGTTATTGGAAGGTTTATGTGAACTTACTTCACGGACAAATCACTACAGTGCGACAACTGGTTCCGTTCGCGTTTGTATGCTACCTCATCTCGCTTTTACTGACGAATATTATTCTTCCGAAGCACTCGCTCTTCATGGCCATTCCGCTTCTGCTGTATTTCATTCTTGCACTAACCTTCGCGCTTCGATCAAACAGCAAAGAGCCGCGTTCAACCTTGTTAAGCTTTTTCATTTTACATTTAGGCTACGGATGGGGTTATTTGCGCGGTGTCTTTGAAATGAAGATTTTCGGAAAGCGTCCTACCCTTCAAAACGCACAACACAACAGATAGAATATGCGATCAGCACTTTTTATTTTATTCGCTTTGCTCATGAACTCACTTGCAGCACAGAATTTAAGCGTGAAACAAAACCTCACTTCGCCCTTCATGGCGTGGGTTTTCAACGAAGAAGGAAAGACACAACTTATGTCGGCCGCTGTGCCAGGCAATGTGCACAGAGATTTAGTCTTGAATAAAAAAATTGCAGATCCGCTTATTGGAACGAACGAAGGACCTGCTCAATGGGTTGGAGAAAAAAATTGGGAATACACGCTCAACGATTTCGTTTGCGAACCGAACATGCTCCTTCAAGATAAAATTGAATTGCGTTTAAATGGAATAGACACCTACGCAAAAATTTTCCTCAACAATACATTTCTGGGTGAAACGAACAACGCGTTTGTGCAATTCGATTTCAATGTGAAAGGAATACTTCTTCCGAAAGGAAATAAGCTACGCATTGTTTTTTCTCCGGCCGAAGCCTACGCGAAACAAAAATTAGCGGAACGCATTCTTCCCCTTCCAGGCGACAGCATTCGCGCGGTTTGCAGAAAGCCGCAGTATCACTTCGGTTGGGACTGGGGACCGAAGTTGGTAACATGCGGCATTACAAAAAACATTGAATTGGTTGGACACACCGACTTGCTTTTCGAAACGTTTGGTGTTGAAACGCTTTCATTGAATGAAGGGAAAGCGCAGATGCGCGCGCACATTCACTATCGCGCTGACAAAGAAGAAAAAGTTGCGGTGGCATTTAATTTCGGCGGACAGATTTTCAAGGAAGAATTTGTTTCGCGCGTGGGAGAGCATGATTTCATTTTTCAATTTGAATTAAAAGATCCCAAGCTGTGGTGGCCGAATGAAGCAGGAGAGCCGTTCATGTATTTGGTTCAATGCACGTTGCAAACGGCAGGTGGCAAAGCAAATACGCGTGTCATTAAAACGGGAGTTCGTACCATAGAATTGGTGAACAAACCCGATGAATTCGGAGAGAGTTTTTTCTTCAAGGTAAACGGAAAAAGTATTTTCATGAAGGGCGCGAATTACATTCCGTTGCGCATGCTTCCTGCAGTAAACAGCGAATCGGAATACCGCGTTTTATTGGAACAATGCAAGGGCGCGCACTTCAATATGTTGCGCGTTTGGGGTGGTGGAATTTACGAAAGCGACATGTTCTATTCGTTGTGCAACGAAATGGGAATTCTCATTTGGCAAGACTTCATGTTTGCGTGCAGCATGTATCCGGGCGATGCGAAATTTTTAGAAAGCGTTCAAAAAGAAGCCGAACAAAATGTCCGCAGAATTTCATACAACCCATGCATGGCACTTTGGTGCGGGAACAACGAGAATGCAGAAGCGTGGTCGAATTGGGGTTGGAAGACGGGACTCTCGAATGCATCGGTTTCTGCTATTGACAGCGAGTACAACCAATTGTTCAATCAGCTATTACCTGGAATTGTTGGACATTTTTCGAACCTTCCTTATTGGCCTTCGTCACCACAATTCGGAAGAGGAAATAAAGAGTCGTTGAATGTTGGGGACTCGCATTATTGGGGGTTGTGGCACGATGAGCAACCGTTTTCAGTTTTGGAAACGAAGGTTCCCCGATTTATGAGCGAGTTCGGCATGCAAAGTTTTCCGAGTGAAGATGTATTGAAGTTAATGTCGCCTCTTGCTCCTTACGATATGAATTCGGAAGGAATAAAATTGCATCAGAAAAACGCACGTGGATTTTCGCTCATGAAGCAATACACCGAGCAATGGTATCCGCAAGCCAGCACACTTCCAGTTCCCGAGTACGCGAAGCTTACCCAAGAAATGCAAGCCGAAGGCATGTGTCGCGCCATTGAAGTTCAGCGCAGCAGTGCGCGTTGTGGCGGCACTTTGTACTGGCAGTTGAACGACGTATGGCCTTCGTTTTCTTGGAGTAGTATTGATGTGTTGGGAAAGGAAAAAATCTTCCATCAGAAATTAAAAGAGAGTTACGCCCCGCAATTGCTCACATACAAAATTGAAAACGATTCGCTCTACATTGTTTGGGTCGACGATCAATATAAAGAATCTTATTATGTGAAAGTTTTCGGAGAAATAAAACAGCTTCAAAAGAAACGTGCCCGCGGCATTGGTTTCAGCAATTACACCATTGCAGTTAATGGACGTATCTCTGTCAGCGAAGGCATTTCACTCAAAGAATTAAAAGGAAAGTATGAGCGAATGTTGTTGCTTAATGCAGAGTATAAGGATATTCTTTTGGAAAGAAGGTTTACGCTTCGCTAGAATGTCTTTCAGACGAATGTTGGCATTGCCAACGAATGTCTTCAACGAATGTCCGAAGGACTTTAATTAATCTTGCGAAGCATCGTCGAAGACATTCGCCAAAGGCATTCGTTGGCAAAGCCAACATTCTTCGCCTAGAAAGGCGATTCCTCCCCGCCTGTGAACGTAAAGTCCTCATCATCTCCTAAGTCATCATTCATCTTCGAAGAGACTGTAATGGTTGTAGCACCGCTATCGAGGAAGGCATTGTTCGCAGGAATAGCTCTGGCTTCGGTTGAACCTCCATTAAAATCGTT
>JBEIFO010000259.1:0-3613 GCA_040382375.1 Crocinitomicaceae bacterium | reverse complement strand
CAGAAGTAATGCTGTCGGAGCTTACCACAGAGACTGTCCCGTCGCCAATGTTGTGGGTGTTCGGATTCAGTTTCAACTGAAAATTCTGCGCTTGAAGCGAGTTAATAGAAAGGGCAACTATGAAAACACTTAGCGATTTCAGGAAAAGGGGAATCAATCTCATGGGCTAAAAATAGACTATTTCAGCACGTTTGTGGACGATGTGAATAGGTTGTGAATATTTGAATTCGACGAACCACGATTTTTTATTCATCTTTGTAACAGAATGGCAGAGAATTTCATCGTTTCAGCAAGGAAGTATCGCCCAGACAACTGGGATTCAGTGGTTGGACAAAAGTCGATCACCACTACTTTGCGCAATGCCATTGAAACCAATCAGATTGCACAAGCATATCTTTTTACCGGATCTCGCGGAGTAGGTAAGACTTCTTGTGCAAGAATCTTCGCGAAGGCCATTAACAACATGCTAGATGCCACTCCGGAAGAATTGGCGTTCACCATTTTTGAATTAGATGCGGCCTCGAACAACAGTGTAGAAGATATTCGTAGCATAGTAGATACCGTGCGCATTCCACCGCAAGTGGGGAAATATAAAGTGTATGTGATAGATGAGGTGCACATGCTTTCTTCGAACGCGTTCAACGCGTTTTTGAAAACATTGGAAGAGCCACCTGCACACGCGATTTTCATCTTAGCAACTACAGAGAAACACAAGATTATTCCTACCATTTTAAGTCGTTGTCAAATCTTTGATTTCAATCGAATCAAAGTGAAAGACATGACCGAACACTTGCAACACATTTGCAAGCAAGAGGGAATAGAGGCGGAAGAAGATGCGTTGCACATCATTGCAACCAAGGCAGATGGCGCTATGCGCGACGCGTTGTCCATCTTCGATCAGGTGGTAGCTTTTTGTGGAAGGAAATTAACCTACGATTTAGTTATTCAAAATTTGAATGTGCTCGACTACGAGTATTACTTCAAATTAACCGATTTGTTTTTCAAAGAAGATATTCCAAGTGCCTTAATGGTGTTGAATGAAGTGGTTGAAAAGGGATTTGATATCCATCATTTCGTGACCGGATTGGGAGCACACTTCAGAAATCTTTTGGTTTGTCGCGATGCTCAAACACTTTCGTTGATGGAAGTGAGTGAAGGCGTTGCTGCGAAATACAAAGATCAAGCAGCTGCTAGTGATTTGCGTTTTTTAATTCAAGGAATTGATTTAGTTAACGACACCGATTACCACTACAAGTCTTCACGTCACCCGCGTTTGTTGGTTGAACTTTTGCTCATGAAATTGTGCAGCGTTCCGCAGAATTTGCGCGAGGGTGAAAAAAAAAAGTGAAGATTCTAGCGTTTCGCGGAGCTGAAAAGTTCATCGGTGCGCCTCAAGCAAGATCTTCAAATCCATCTCCATCTCAGGCTGCTGAAATAAAGGCAGACAACGAACTCGTTGTAGAAAATGACGATTCTACTGTTATTGCTTTCAACAATGAAAAGCAACTTCCGAATAAAACCACATTAGATCCTGAAAAAAGGAAATTAGCTGGATTGTCTCCCGACAATATTTCCATTCGATACAATCCGCAAATTCTAATTGAAACAGAGCCCGACGAACCGGAGGAAGAGCTGAAGGCGGAGCGGATTTATACGGAAGAAGAAATTCAATTGGCTTGGATGGGTTATGCGGAAGAGCTCATGGATTTTAATTCACAAGCGGCTTCTGCGTTGAAGGTGACTAAGTTGATTGTTCTTCCTGAAAACGAACTGCATGTTGTTTTCCCAGGAACCACTCAGTCGGAATATTTCAATGAAGAGCGATCATCATTGATGGGCTTCTTTCGTAAGAAGGGTATTGTTGGATTGAAGTTGAAATTGGAAATTGCACAAAACAATTCAGTTGCTCGAGAAATTGTAACCGATCGTGCGCGATTCGAAAAGATGATGGAAAAAAATCCGGCTGTGAAAACATTGTGGGAACGGTTCAAATTGGTAATCGACTAATTCATGCGCGTAGATAAATACCTCTGGTGTATCCGTGTTTTTAAAACACGCTCCATTTCCACTGCAGCATGCAAAGCAGAAAAGGTTTGGGTGAATGGCGAATTTGTAAAAGCCTCGCGCGAGTTAAAGTTGAAAGATGTTGTTCGCGTGAGAAAAGGTCCTATTCATTTTCAATTTGAAGTCATTGATTTTCCGAAAAGCAGATTAGGCGCAAAGCTAGTTACCACCGTGACGAAGGATGTCACCGACCCCGAGGAATTAGCGAAGTTGGAACGAATTCAATTGCAAATGAAAGCCACGCCGTACTTCGGGGTGGGTAGGCCTACAAAGAAGGATAGACGGATGCTAGATGATTATATGTATTACGAAGATGTTGATCAAGATGTCAGCGAATAACGGTCAAGCACAAAGACTTCAACCCGAAGAAATTCAGCAATTGCGGAATGAAGTGTTGTGGCCGCATAAGACTTTCGAGAATTGTATTTTGGAAACCGATCATTTTCCTTCAACCTTTCATTTTGGTGTGAAGGTGGAAGGACATACCGTTGCAACGGTTACTCTTCAGCAAGAAAGCTCAAGTAAACTTCCGCAAGAAAAACAATACCGCTTGCGTGCTATGGCGGTTCGGGAAGGATACAGAGGGCAAGGGTTTGGAGATGCTATTGTTGAAGAGGGATTGAAGTATTTGAAAGAATTGGGTATTGAAGTGGTTTGGTGCGATGCTCGCATAGCAGCCTTGAATTTTTATCGAAGACTTCAATTCGAAGAGTTGGAGGAAGAGTATGAAATTCCAATTATTGGTTTGCACCGATTTATGTGGAAAGTATTAAGTTAGCATTCATGAATTACATTATTCTTTCTTTTCGAACTCATTCTGCCGCATGGATAACTGCGGGGTTCGCGTTTGTATTGTTTGGAATAGTCTCTTTTACGAATCATGTTTTATTCCGGACTTATGCACTAGATCTGGGATTGTACACGAACGCATTGTACGACTACGTGCACTTTCGTTTCGCAGACACTTCGCTTTTCCTTCCTGAAAGCAAAAATTTGTTGGCCGATCACTTCGATTTGTATCTCATGTTGTTCTCTCCACTTTCGTGGATCTTCAAGTCGTATACGTTGCTAGTTGTCCAATGTGCAGCAGTGATCATTGGTGGATTCGGAATTTATTTTTTGTTCAATGAAAATGAAGGAACCCGCCCATTTAGAATATGGGGAATGATCATGTTCTATTTGTTTTTCGGAACGCTAGCAGCGTTGGCCTATGACTATCACAGCAATGTGATTTCGGCCATGGCGCTTCCTTTTTTCTTTCTCATGGTGAATCGAAAGGCATGGCTGAAAGCCTTTGCCTTAATCGTATTCATGTGTTTAGGCAAAGAAAACGTTTCGCTGTTTTTGTTCTTTGTCTCGTTAGGATTATTCTGGAAATATTTCAAGTCGAAAGAAAGTCGAAAGTACATTCTGCTTTTCGCAGGGTTCAGTCTGTTGTATTTTTTGTTCATGGTGAAGTGGGTTATGCCTACAATAGCCGGAGAAGAAGATTTTGTTCACTTCGGAAAGTACCCTGTTTTAGGCGGAGATATGACGGCTGCTATCAAGT
>JBEIFO010000258.1:0-3625 GCA_040382375.1 Crocinitomicaceae bacterium | reverse complement strand
GCTATCGATGGTGCTTATGCTTAATCGCGAATAATTGTGCAGCATGTGGGAAAGAGTTTTTCGCGCACGCTCTTGCAAGATCATCGGAGAAACATCGAGTTCCTTCCGAATGTCGTTGAACAATTCATTCTTTCCTTCCAAGGCTTTTGGAAAGGTGAATTCATGCAGTCTTTCCATCACCCGCTCCTTCATTTCAGAGGCTGCGGCATTGGTGAACGTTATTGCGAGAATATGACTGTAGGCATAGGCCTCTTCGCTCTTTAAACTTAAAAAAAGGAAGTGTCTAACCAGGGCATAAGTCTTTCCGCTGCCCGCAGAACTTTTTAAAACAAGAAAGGGTTCTTTTTCCATCAATTGAAAATCAATTATGCGAATTGAATGTTATCTTTAATTCGTGAAGTGAAAGTAAATCCATGTAGCAATGAAAATGAAAATTGTGAATAATTATTTCTTCGTCGTTCTACTTGCTCTATTTCTCGGGTCGTGTGGAGAAGAAAGTCAACAAACTCCGGAGACCAAGGTTCATTTGAAATTTATTCCAACGTACAACGGTGAGCCACTTTCCATTGATTCGGTTTATACCAATTCCTTCGGACAGCAGCTACGTGTGGAGAATGTTCAATTTTATTTGTCGAATATTTATGCCCACAACGGTTCTGATTCAACCTTATTGAAACAAGCTTTTTTATTCACGCTACTTCAACCACAGACGCTTTCGCTAAATGTTTCTCCGCAGACATTTTCTTCGCTTTCTTTCGGTTTAGGAGTTCCTGGTAATCTGAACAAGAATGTAGATCCTTCGCAATACGCGAATTCCAATCCACTGAGTGTGCAAGGTTCCAACGGCATGTTTTGGTACTGGAACACGGGATATATTTTTGTGAAGGTGGAAGGAAGGTATGAGCTAACAGGCACGCCAAATGCGCCTTTGATGGACTCGTATTCATTCCACATGGGAGACGATCCGTTGTACCGCGTTTTGCATTTCAACACTGGAAATGTTAGTTTAACGGAAGGAGATGCACGTACCTTTAGCATTGAAGTTGCGGTTGACAGTGTGTTCAACAGACCTGCAGATCCAATTGATTTGTCTATTGACAACCTTACGCACACCACTTCGAATTTTCCATTGGCAGAGCGCATCACGAATAATTTTGTCTCAGCGTTTCATCTTCAATGAAGAAATTGATTTTTTGTTTTTTCGTAACTGGAATCCTTTCAGGTTGTGCCGATGAAGGATTGCAGGATAGAACCATTTCATTCAAACAACCGCATTATTTCCCGAATATAACTTTTCCGGAAGGAAATGAACCCACACAACTTCGATTCGAATTGGGAAGAAAATTGTTTTATGAAAAACAATTGTCGAAGAACGAGGATGTGTCTTGCGCTTCTTGTCACCGATTGCCTGCTGCATTTACGGACGGAAGAACGGTTTCTTCCTTCCATGAAAATGAATTCGCTCGGAACGCACCCACCCTTGCAAACTTGGCTTGGTCTCCCTATTTCATGAGCGAAGGCGGAGTGCCAACCTTGGAATTGCAAGCGCTCGGACCCATTCATGAAAAGCATGAATTGGCGTTGAGTATGGAAGAGGTGATTGCTCGATTGAAGAACAAATCGAATTACTCGATTTTGAGCAAATCCGCTTATGGGAGGGAGTTAGATGCATTCACAATAACGCGCGCTCTAGCTTGTTTTGAGCGCGCTTTAATTAGTGGTGATTCAAAATTCGATCGTTATTATTTTTTGAAGTCGAACGATTATTCTGACGTCGAACAAAAGGGAATGGAGTTGTTTTTTTCTGAACGCACACAATGCAGCAGTTGTCATGCGCTTCCGTTTTTTACCGATTATGAGTTTTATAGTTTAGGTCTAGAAGATGCAGATATTGGATTGGAGCGCAGAACTTACTCAGTTGCGGATAGGGGTAAGTTCAAGACTCCAACTTTGCGCAATATAGAATTGACAGCGCCTTACATGCACAACGGTTCTATGAGTTCGTTGGAAGAAGTGGTTTCGTTTTACAACAATGGGGGTGGAACGCGATCAACGAAAGATTCAAGAGTAAAGCCAATGAATTTATCGAAAGAGGAAGAGGCCGAGTTGGTCGCTTTTCTGAAGACTCTGACCGATTGGAATTTTGTTCAACATGAAAATTTTTTATCGGCGGACGAAGATTAGCGAGTGAAATAAATTTGTTTGTTCTTTCTCGCGTATTTTTGAAGTATGACGACCAGGAGGTTTACATTCTTTTTTCTAATTGCGTTAGCAAGTCTCTTGTGGACATGCACGCATGAGGCGCCTGAAGGTCCAATGGCTACTCCTTATAATTTAGTTATCCCGCCTTTTTTTCCTCCCATGGATATTCCCGCAGACAATCCTTTAACGGTAGAAAGTGTGAATTTGGGGCGTTATTTATTTTGGGAAAAGAAATTGAGTGGCAATGACGCTATGTCTTGTGGAACGTGTCATTTACCTGAGCACGGTTTTTCAGACCCACGGCAGTATTCAATTGGAATAAATGGCGAAGTGGGCACACGTCAAGCTATGCCACTTGTAAATATGGGATGGTCTACAACGTTTTTTTGGGATGGAAGAGAGCCGTCTCTTGAAGCACAGATTTCAGACCCCATTGAAAATCCGATTGAGATGAATGAAAACTGGGGTCGTGCAATTGAGCAAATAGATGCAGACCCTGCCTACGATGCTTTATTCTACAAGGCTTATGGATCAACAGAAGTGACACAAGACAAGATTACCAAGGCCATAGCTTCTTTTTTGCGTACAATGATTTCTGCAAATTCGAAATTCGATAAACAGCGAATAGGGCAGTACCAGTTTACTCCAGAAGAGTTTCACGGGTTTAATTTATTTCTTTCTGAAGGAGGAAGTCCAGATCAAGTTCCTGGTGGAAGTTTTGGCGCTGATTGTTTCCATTGTCACGGATTTGGAAGCATGCAAATGACCGATTACCTGTTCCACAACAATGGATTAGACGCCACCTTCACTGATTTGGGTCGTGGAGGAATAACAGGAAGTATTTATGACAACGGAAAATTTAAAACACCTACCTTACGAAATGTAGAATTGTCTGGACCATACATGCACGACGGAAGATTCACAACGTTGGAGCAAGTGATAGAGCACTACAACAGCGGTGGAATACCGAGCGCTACAATAGACCCTTTCATGAAATTCACGGTTGGTGGATTACAGTTAAGCGCGCAATCGAAGTCCGACTTAATTGCGTTTTTGAAATGTTTAACAGACACTTCATTTTTACAAAACCCAGCATTTTCAGATCCGCATGAATGATAAGCAAAAACGATTTTTAGAAGAAGCGAGAAGGAATGTGAAAGAGAACAAGAAACTCTTCAATCGTTTGGCAAAGAAGAAAAAGATCGATGATGTTTTTCATGCCCTGCATAGGCAGGTTTTTGCCAAGACTGATTGCTTAACCTGCGGGAATTGTTGCAGAACCACGAGTCCAATTTTTCGAGATGTAGACATTGAACGCATTGCAAAGCACTTGGGAATGCGCGTTGCAGAGTTTACAGACAAGTATTTGCATATGGATGAAATGCGTGATTGGGTATTGAATTCAAGTCCATGTTCGTTCTTG
>JBEIFO010000257.1:0-3663 GCA_040382375.1 Crocinitomicaceae bacterium | reverse complement strand
TGAAGTAGAAAAAGGGAAATTAGTTGAAGACGTTTTAGCCATTGAATTGGGAAACTCTTTGAACATGTGCATGAGTGCGCCATACGTATTCATTGTTTCGAAAGAAAATTCTGTTGCCAAAATCACCGTTGACTTCAAAGGAGAATCAGAGCAGTCGTTTCACTTGGTGAATGTATATGCCCAGGTTGAAGCATCTGCGCAACTTGAGATACACCAACTTCAAAACACATCGAAGAACGAATGTATCTTGTTGAGAGAGTCTATTTCTCAAGCTGAAAAAAGTGTTTTTAAAATCACGACTGTCACTGCAAGCGGAACATGGGTGCGCAATGAATTGAACATTCGAATTGAAGGGCAACATTGCGAGACATTTTTAAGCGGAGCTTACTTCCCGAAGCAAGATCAGCTAATCGACAATCATACGTTCGTAGATCACCAGGTAGCGAATTGTTACAGCAATGAGCTGTACAAAGGCGTGTTGTTCGATAACGGCAAAGGCGTATTCAACGGAAAGGTTTATGTGCACATCGATGCACAGAAAACCAATGCTTATCAAAGCAATGCGAACATCATGATGAGCGACAACGCTAGCATGTTCACGAAGCCTGAATTGGAAATTTACGCAGACGATGTGAAGTGCAGCCACGGTTCAACTACTGGTCAATTCAACGAGGAAGCGCTGTTCTATTTGCGCGCAAGAGGACTGAGCGAAGAATCTGCAAAGCGCCTATTGGTTTCAGCATTTACTTCAGATGTGATGAATCGCATCTCCATTCCAAGTTGGAAGGAATACGTTCTTGCGACACTTATTCAAAATGAAATCATAACCGAATAATCATTCGGTTTCAAAATATGGACAACGATACCCTTCAACATAACATGAAAGAATTGAGAACTCAATTCCCAGCGTTGAATCAAACGGTATACGGAAGTCCCCTTGTGTATTTAGACAACGCAGCTACCACGCAGAAGCCCCAGCGAGTGATTGATTCCATTTCAGAATACTATTCAAAATGGAACGCGAACATTCACAGAGGTGCACATTACTTGGCGAACGCTTCAACTGAAAAATTCGAAGCTACTCGAACTGCTTTAGCGGAAATGCTTCATGCCAATTTTCGTGAAGAAATCATCTTTACCCAAGGGAGTACAGATAGTGTGAATATGCTTTCAACCATCTTAGAACATGAGGTGCAGGAAGGTGATGAGATTTGGGTTACTGAAATGGAACACCACGCGAATTTCGTTCCGTGGCAAGTGTTGGCGGAAAAGAAGAAGGCTGTTTTTCGATATGTGCCTATGACCGCTTCGGGCGAATGGGATATCGATTACGCACAAAAAGAATTGGGAAGCAAAGCGAAAATCGTTGCTTTTAATTATGTATCGAACGCGCTAGGAACCATTAATCCCATTCATGAATTAATTGCACTTGCAAAGAATGCAGGAGCCTATGTAGTTGTAGACGGAGCGCAAGCGGTTGGGCATTTCGATATAAATGTTCAAGAATTGAATTTCGATTTTTTCTTGTTCTCCGCGCACAAAATGTACGGTCCAACAGGACTAGGTGTTTTGTGGGGAAGAAGAGAATTGCTTGAAAAACTTCCTCCATATAGATATGGTGGTGAAATGATAAAAAAGGTTTCAGTTACAGGAACCACCTTCAACGTATTGCCTTTCAAATACGAATCGGGAACCCCTAATATTGAAGCGGTAATTGCCTTCAACGAATCCATTTCATTCTGCAAGGAAGTTGGAAGAGAGAACATGCACGCACACGAGTATTCCTTGTTGAAAGCAGCAACTGAACGTTTGAAAGAAATAGAAGGAGCGATCGTTTATGCAGACCTTCCGAACAAAGTAGGCGTGTTGAGTTTTAATATTGAAGGAATTCATTCTGCCGACATTGGAACGTTGCTCGATCAGCAAGGTGTAGCTGTAAGAACCGGTCATCACTGCACACAACCCCTTTGGGAAAAGCTAGGAACCACCGGGTCTGTAAGAGCATCTTTTGCTTGTTACAACACCATTGAAGACGTTGAACTATTTATTGCTGCGCTGAACAAAAGCGTAAACATGTTGAGATAATGATAGAGCAAAAGCAACAAGAAATAATTGAGGAGTTTGCATTTTTCGAAGAATGGATGCACAAGTACGAGCACATTATTGAGTTAGGAAAAGAAATGAAAGGCCTAACCGATGATGAGAAAAAAGACGAGTTGCTTGTAGCTGGATGTCAATCGAAGGTGTGGTTGAAAGCATCGCTTCAAGAAAATGGAACTGTGAATTTAGAAGCGGATAGCGACGCTATTATTACGCGTGGATTGGTAGCTTTGGTTGTTTCCGTATTCAATCAAGAAACCCCAAAAGACATATTGAATGCCAACATTCATTTCATGAATGACATTGGATTGGTATCGAACTTAAGTCAGACAAGAAGCAACGGGCTTGCAGCAATGGTGAAACAAATCTTGTTGTATGCCACAGTTTTTCAAGCACAACAAAAAAGCAATTAATTATGGAGAAGGCCGCATTAACAGAAGCAATTATTGCAAAATTGAAAACCATTTTCGACCCGGAAATTCCGGTAGATATTTATGAGTTGGGATTAATCTATGGAATTGACATTGCGGAAGACGCTGCGGTGAAAATAACCATGACCCTCACCTCGCCTTCTTGTCCGGTTGCTGAGACCTTACCTCCGGATGTAGAAGACAAAATCAAATCGGTTGAAGGCGTTTCAGACTGTAAAGTAGAAATTACATGGGAACCCACTTGGGACAAAACCATGATGAGTCAAGAGGCTCAACTCGAGCTTGGATTTTTATAAATGAAGAACTACATCTTACTTTTTGTAACAATTTTATTTGCTTACTCAAGCAAAGCACAATCTCCTTTGCGTAACACACAAACCAACATCAACAGTTGGTTCATGTATTTCGGAGACCATAAATTTTCTGAACATTGGGGAATTCATTTGGAAGCCCAATTCAGAAGAAATGAAATTGTAGCGAAACCACTTCAACTTCTTTTAAGAACTGGAGTCAATTATCATTTCGCTCCGAATGCTTTTGCGACTGCTGGATATTGCTACGTGCACACTTCTCCTTATGGCGTGTTTCCAGCTAAATCGGGTTTTCCAGAAAACAGATTTTGGGAACAGCTTCAAGTGAAATCGCAAGCTGGACGCATTGAAATGATTACGCGTTTGCGCTTGGAGCAACGCTTCTCAAAACTTCCTGTGACGCAGTCAACAGGAGAATACGCACCAGGCGACGATGTCTATACAAACCGCGCTCGTGTTCTTGTGCGTCTATCAATACCATTCAAAGGAAAAACCATTGAAGACAAATCATTGTACTTCTCATGCTACGACGAAGCATTCGTTAACTTCGGAGAAAATGTGCAGGCTAACCTCTTTGATCAAAACCGCGCCTACGCTGCTCTCGGTTACAAATTTCCGAAATGGGGAAAACTTGAAATCGGATACATGAATCAACTCGTTGTAAAGTCAGACGGAGTGAAAATTGAAAACAATCACACCATTCAAGTTGGGTTTATTTCGAATATCGATTTCAGAAAAAAACATTCTTAAAAAAGATACGATGTAAGATGCTTCGCAAGATTCTGATGAAAGATACTCTGTAAGATGCTTCGCAAGATTCT
>JBEIFO010000256.1:0-3665 GCA_040382375.1 Crocinitomicaceae bacterium | reverse complement strand
CCTTCCAACTCTTTGAATCCCATTGGGAAGTTGAACTCAATGTCGCAAGCCGCATTGGCGTAGTGCGCCAGCTTCAAGTGGTCGTGGAACTTGTAATTCCCTTCACCCAAACCTAAAGCGTTGTGCCATTTAATACGCTCGTTCTTCCAGTAGTTGTACCACTCCATCTCCGTACCTGGCTTCACGAAATATTGCATTTCCATTTGCTCGAATTCGCGCATGCGGAAAATAAACTGACGCGCAATAATTTCATTGCGAAACGCCTTTCCAATCTGTGCAATTCCGAATGGAAGTTTCATTCTTCCTGTCTTCTGAACATTCAAGAAATTCACGAAAATTCCTTGCGCCGTTTCCGGACGTAAATAAATAATTCCAGCATCGCCGCTTACTGCGCCGAGCTCTGTTTTGAACATGAGGTTAAACTGACGAACATCTGTCCAGTTGCGAGATCCAGTCTCTGGATCAGCAATTTCACAGTCTTCAATCAATTGCTTCAATCCTTCTAAATCGCTTGCTTCCAAGGCCGCTTTCATGCGTCCTTTTACCGCGTCTATTTTCTCTTGTGCACGAAGGACATTCGGATTGGTTGCGCGGAATTGTTCTTCATCGAACGCATCTCCGAAACGGTTCTTCGCTTTCTCTATTTCTTTGGTGATTTTCGCTTCGCTTTTCGCCATGTAATCTTCCAACAAAACATCGGCGCGGTAACGCTTCTTGCTGTCTTTGTTGTCGATCAACGGATCGTTGAATGCATCTACGTGTCCGCTTGCTTTCCAAGTGGTCGGATGCATGAAAATAGACGCATCTATTCCCACAATGTTTTGGTGCATGCGCGTCATGGCGGTCCACCAGTAGTTCTTGATGTTGTTTTTCAATTCAACACCCAACTGACCGTAGTCGTAGGCGGCCGAAAGGCCATCGTAAATTTCAGAGGAAGGAAATACAAATCCGTATTCCTTTGCGTGCGAGATTACCGCTTTTAATTTGTCTTCTTGTGCTGCCATAACGGCGGCAAAGATAGGACTATTAAATTCTTTCGAGAAGTGCTTCGAAGATTTCTCTTCCGTCGGTGTTTTCCAATTCGAAATCGGCAGCACGCTCCGGGTGAGGCATCATTCCAAATACATTTTTACCTGCATTGCAAATACCTGCGATGTTGTTCAAAGAGCCATTCGGATTGAAGTCTTCATTTACCACGCCGTCTGCAGAGCAATAGCGGAACAACACTTGGTCGTTGTCTTCAATTTGCTTCAACACATCGGCCGGAGCAAAGAAGTTTCCTTCTCCGTGAGCAATTGGAATTTGGAAGGCTTTTTCACGATCTAAACCGGCAGTTAAAACTGCACTGGTTGAAGCCGCTTTCAAATGAACATTCTTGCAAATGAATTTTCTAGTAGTGTTGTGCAACAAAGCTCCTGGAAGCAATTTCGCTTCTGTTAAGATTTGAAATCCGTTACAAATTCCCATCACATATCCACCGCGATTTGCGTGTGCTACTACTTCTTCCATAATCGGAGAAAAGCGCGCAATGGCTCCGCTGCGCAAGTAATCGCCGTAACTGAATCCGCCAGGAACAAACACGAAATCGCAACCTTGAAGGTCGCGTTCTTTGTGCCAAAGTTTTACCACTTCTTGTCCCATGATGTGCGACATGGAATACACCAAATCTTCATCACAATTGCTACCAGGGAATACTACGACACCGAATTTCATAGAAGAGAATTTTTGCAAAAGTACGCTAAACTTTTCACCACTGAAACACCGGAATAAGTTGTGTTTGTTCAATCAATATCCAAAGGCTTATGAGCACTGAGATATAGAAGAACACAGGGGCGAAAAGCGAAACGCGATAATTCGAATACCAGTAAGAAAGGCAGAAGATGAGTCCAAGTCCAACCCCTTCAATAATGAGGTGATTCAAGAATAACCATCCGGCCGTTACCGAACCGAGCATGGCAATGCACATGAAGACAATGATCCATTTCGAGTTCCTGTTTTTGTTCGTGTTCAAGTCTCCAGATGAAACCAGCGATTGCATAGAGAACAGCAAAGACAAGGCACACAGGGCATAGAAAGATAATTTCGAATAGGAATGAATCATCCAATTGTCTTGTGTATTCAAGCTAATGATGCGTTTGAACAAGTAGAAATTCCAATTGTCCATGAGCAGATATTGCGCTGCGATGCAATAACTGAATGGGAAAGCGAATCCGGCAAGAGGCATAATGTATTCACGAAAGTTGAATCCTCGCGTGAAGATCACCGCCACCAAAAGCATGGGCAGTAAAGTCAGGTAGAGCGGGAAGCATAAGGCGGCTAGACCAAACCAGAATCCGGCGCGGAAATAGGGGTCGAGGGCAGTTTTCTGTCGGTAAACTTCGAGTAAACGATTGGCTCCAACGGTCATAAATATCTGAGCAAGCAGAAAAGTAATGCTGTGATTCAACAAGAAAATAACCGTGAATAAATTTGAAAAAATGAGTGCGGGAACATAGGTTGGACCGTTGTGAAACTCGTGCCTGTTGTACACCCAGTTAAACAAGATACCTCCAAGCGTAATGATGAGCCAGGCAACGCTAGCGCCGAGCCAAGGGGTAAGCACACATTCGAAATTAATAATATCGAAAGGAAATTGTTGCGGCACTTCGGGAATGACATATCCGAAAAGGCAAGGTAGGAAAATCAGAAGGTTTGTAAAAGGCAACACAAACAGGAGGTAAGGTTGATTGCTTGAAAATTGCCGTAGGATCATGTTATTTGAATTGAAGCAAAATTGAGGAGAAATGTTCCACTTTCAAAAGGAATGCTTAAATTCGCCATGAAAATAATTTAGAACATGAACTTACAAACTGTCCTTGCCCCAATCGTAGACATTTCACAATGGTTCTTCCGTAACGTTATGGAGCCGCTTGGAAACACTTTCAGCATCATTTGTATCATAGGCGCTTTCGGCGGTATTTACTTGTGGATTAGCATGCAAAAGCGTTTCACAGCTGAAGCAAAAAAGAACGGAACAATAATCTAAGAAATATTGGCTTCGGCCTACCTAAACATATTGAAACCCCGCTGGTTCGAGAACTTTCGAATCGTTGGGGTTTTTCTTTTTCTTTTTTTTCTAGTTGGAAGTGCATCGTTCGCGCAGTCGGAAAATCGTTTGGGTTATTTCGAATTGGATCAAACACTACAGACTTCCACTGGTGAATTATCAGGAACGCTTACGGTTCCCATCTTGAAGGGAACCTTTCCTGTTGCCTTGATTATCGCGGGCTCCGGACCTACAGACCGCAACGGGAACAATGCGCAAATGAAAAACAATTCGTTGCTCCTTTTGGCGCATGAACTCGCTGCGCAAGGAATTGCATCGATTCGTTATGATAAGCGAGGCATTGGCGCAAGCAAGGACGCACTCATTTCAGAGGAGAATCTTCGATTTGAAAATTATGCTGAAGACGCGAAGGCTTGGGCGGCTCAACTGAAGGCTGATTCGCGTTTCGATAAGCTCATTGTCATTGGACACAGTGAGGGTTCTTTGCTGGGGCTCTTAGCGTGCGAACAAGCCGATGTTTTTGTTTCGCTCGCCGGCGCAGGAAGACCCATTGATGTTATTTTGAAGGAACAGCTTGCGGTTCAGTTGAAAGGGAAAAAGAAATTGCTTCGCGCAGTTG
>JBEIFO010000255.1:0-3675 GCA_040382375.1 Crocinitomicaceae bacterium | reverse complement strand
AGCGAATTTGTTTTTGTTTTGGTTGAAGACGGATTGCCGAAAGGATACGGATTTATTAATGAGCACATAGATACCATCTCGTCTGTAGATGATTTGAAAGACCGATTGATTCCGTTGAACACATCTGAGTTGAGCGCAGGATTCATTCAGCACTTTATGGATGCGCCGCAAGGACACCGCGTGAAGTCGCTTACTTCGTAAGTTTTTTGAAGACGTATTTCGCAACAATAAACGGAACAACAACAAGCATTTGAAGCGCGTTCAAGTATTCGTTCTTCAACCGAATTTCTTCCTTATACAATTTCCAAACGTAACGTTTTGAAAGTCCGTTTGCATCGCAACACGCCACGGTTTCACTCACGTATTCAACCTTTACATTTTTATTTTTCAGGTGGAAATGAAACTCGTAATCGCCCAGGATTTGGTACGATGTCTTGAAGTTTCGTTCTTGAAATAATGCTCGTCTGTAGAGCACACCTTGTTGGTGAAGCGTGTGCTTCCAGATCATCCCATTTGGAAATGAAGGAATGTGAATTTTTGTAGTAGCGCTGTGTGAAAGTCCTGTGTTTTCAACGTTTCCAAAGACTACGTCTGCTTGTGTGCCGCGAGAAATTAAATTTGAAAGCGTGTTTTCATTCGCCAAGACGTCGTCGCTTCCCAAGAGATAAATCCATTCGCATTTTGCAACAGCAATGCCTTTGTTCATGGCATCGTAAACACCGTTGTCTTTTTCGTGAATGAAGGTAATGGGGAAAGGGTAGGAAGGAAGCGATTGAAACGCTGCGGGTTCATTCGCTCCATCTACAATTACAACTTCAAGTTGAATATTCTTTTGAGAAGCAATGCTCTCGAGGGCTTGCGCAATGCGTGCGTCTCGAAAGGTTGGAATAACAACGGTGCATTGCATACGGAAGCTTTAGGCGATGGCTTCTTCTATTTCTTCCGGACGCGGAGCTTCTACAAGTTTTTTTCCTTTGCACAGAACAATGCGAGAGCTGTATTTGCGCATAGCATCGTAATCGTGCGAAGCCATAACAACAGCGGTTCCGCCTTCGCTAATCATTTTCAATAAATCTAAAATGCCTTTGGCAGTGGAAGGGTCGAGGTTTCCGGTTGGCTCATCGGCAATAATGAGATGCGGCGAGTTCAACAACGCTCGGGCAATAGCCAAGCGTTGTTGTTCTCCACCACTTAATTCAAAAGGCATTTTTTGTTTCTTTTCTGAAAGTCCAACAAGTTCCAACACATCGTCTATGCGACTGTGAATGGCGGAACTTTTGTTCCATCCTGTTGCACGCAAAACGAATTCCAAGTTATCAGAAACCGAACGGTCGGTGAGCAATTCAAAATTCTGAAAAACGATTCCCAATTTTCTGCGAAGTTCTGAAATGCGCTTCAGCGTGAGCTTGCGCAGATCGGCGTTGCACACTTCTCCCTTCCCATTTTTCAATGGAATGTCGGCGTAAAGCGTTTTCAACAAACTCGATTTTCCACTTCCGGTTTTACCAATAAGGAAAACGAATTCACCGTCGAAAACTTCGAAGTCTATATCTTCCAACACGCATATTTTCCCTTGAAAAATAGAAGCGCGTTCGAGCGATACAATGCAATTGGTGTTCTCTTTCATTCTTCTAATTAGTCTACCTTGAAGGCTTTCTTACTTACTTTTCCGTTGATGGTAATTTTCTCCATTACAATGTCAAGCACTTGTCCGCCTGCATTCAACTGAATGGTTTTCGGGAAAGTCAATCCGTCCACGGTCATGAATTCTTTGATGTTAGTTTCAGAAGTCATTGGACCTTGCTCGGTTTCCTTCGACTCTAAAATAGAAACCAATTGTCCAGATGCTTTGTCGAAATATTCGGTCTTCACCACTTTCTTTTTCTCGTCTAAGGTCTCAAGTATATACACTTCTTTCTCGTTGCGCATGATGCTTCCAGCAAGATTCAACGAATATCCGAAATCAGCCATGTGATCACGAACGAAGAAGTCGGCTTCCATTTTCGCTTTCAAAATATCGGATGCTTCAACCGGCGCTTCTTTACCCATTGACTTCACCACTAAATTCGTTCCGTCGAAAATCTGAGTGGAAACTTTTTTAGGGCCCATGCTCATTTCCACACGAAGCATTTTGTTGTCGAGGGTTAAGGTTTCCATATTAATAGAAGTGCTCTGCACGGTCATCTTCCCTTCTTGCTTCAACGATTTAACTTTCTTGAATTTGTCTTTGCCTCCGTTTGCAGCATAGTATGCTTCAACAACAGTAGCAGCGGTAACTCCAGCAGCTGGAGGAATAATTCCTTTCGATACACTTCCGTCTGTGTTGAATTGCATCACCTCTCTTTTGCTGAACTGTTTTAATTTTTCAAGAATGTCTTTATTTCCAACTACAGAAATGTAACAGTTGTTTGCTTTCAAGTATTTCTTAGCAGCAGCCTGCACGTCTTCCGCAGTGATGGCGTTCAAACGTTCGAGGTAGGTTTCGTAGTAGTCAGCAGGCAAGTTGTATTTTGAAATGTTGTAAGCGAACTGCGCAACGGTTCCGGCATTTTCAAGTCGGCGAGCGAATGCTCCAGACATGATGCTTTTAGCAGACTTCAACGTTTCAGCAGAAACAGCTTCGTTACACAAGCGATCCATTTCCAACAACAATTGTACAATTGCGCTATCGGTAACTTCGTTACGTACGCTAGCTCCTGCGCTGAAATTTCCAATTACATCATCTGGACTCATAGAAGAATAAGCACCGTAAGTATACGCTTTGTCTTCACGAAGATTTTGCATTAAGCGTGTTTGGAATCCGCTTCCACCTAAAATATTATTCAATACCGTTGCAGCTAAATAGTCTGAAGAGGTAATGTTCAACGGCATTGCGTAGGTAACGTCAATAACGCTTTGCACTGCACCAGGCATAGCCACGAACGCCACTTGATTGCCTTTCAGCTCAGCAGGAGCAGGGTATGTTCTAACAGGAACCGCATTGCCTGTCCATTCACCGAAATATTTCTTTGCAGAAGCCAAGGCTTGTTCTGGCGTAACGTCTCCAACTACAACAAGTGTAGCAACCAACGGCGAGAAGTAGGTTTGGTAATAACCCATGAGGTCTTCACGCTTAATGTTATTCAATGTGTTTTCTGTAGCGAATTCTCCGTAAGGGTGACGAGCACCGTAACGCACCATGTTTCCAATTTTATCGGATACTGCATTCGGATCGGTCTTTTCGCTGGTTAATCCAGAGATCATTTGCTTTCTTGTTTTCTCTAATTCTTCTTCAGGAAAACTTGGGTGCAAAAGAACGTCTTGCATAAGTGCAAGCAAGGTTTCGCTGTGTTTGCTTAAGCAAGAACCCGAAACGCTTGAAGCCGAAGTAGAAAGCTGGCCTCCAATGAAATCGATGGCTTCGTCTATTTGTCCTTTTGTCTTTGTTGTTGTTCCGGCAGAAAGTAAATCGCCTGCAATTGAAATGTATCCGGCTTTTTTTCCTTCAGCTATTGGCGTTAGGTTCAACGAAAGTGAATAGGTCACGTTTGGAAGTTTGTGGTTTTCCACCACGATCACTTTCATTCCGTTTTCTAGTTTGAATGAAGTTGCTTTTCCGATTTGAATTTTCGGAGCAGGACCGGGCTGAGGAACAATGCTTCTGTCGAGCGGAGTTGCTTTCGGAGTTGTTTTCTT
>JBEIFO010000254.1:0-3681 GCA_040382375.1 Crocinitomicaceae bacterium | reverse complement strand
CTGTTTTTCAAACGACGAACTCATTGAAAAAACACAACTTCTTACCAAGCGCATGGGACTTGAAGCGAATAAAAAATCCATTGAAGCGATTGAGACTGGTGACAAAAACGAGTGGTTAACATTGCTCATGCATTACTACGACAAAGCCTATGAACAGGGGCGTTTGAAACAAGCTGTTCAACCCAAAACCATTCAACTTCCAATCACTGAAAATTCAACGCCTGCAGATATTATTGCGGCTAAAGAAATACTCTTGTCATGAATTATCCTTTAACTCAATTCAGCAAAGCATCTGGTTGCGGTTGTAAAATCGCACCTGCTGAACTTTCTAAAATATTGGCACATTGCGGTGCTTCGCAAGTAGATTTAAATCTACTCATTGGGAACAGCAACAACGACGATGCAGCTGCTTACGCCTTGAATGAAACGGAAGCGTTGCTTTCAACCACAGACTTCTTCATGCCCATGGTAGACGACGCTTATGACTTCGGTTGTATTGCGGCTACCAATGCGCTTTCAGACATATACGCCATGGGTGGAAAACCCATTATGGCTTTGGCTATTTTAGGTTGGCCGTTGGAAAAACTTCCGACAGAAGTTGCTGGAGAAGTTATGCGCGGAGCGAAAGAAACGTGTGCAAGCGTGGGCATTCAGATTGCAGGCGGACACACTGTTGAAAGCCCAGAACCGTTCTTTGGATTGTCGGTGAACGGCATTGCTCCGATTAAAAATTTGAAGCAGAATAACGGTGGAAAAGTAGGCGACCTTATCGCACTAACAAAACCACTTGGTCTGGGAATCGCTTCTACCGCAGGAAAGCGCGGATTGTTGTCTGAAGAAGAAAAAGCAGAATTCATTCAACACATGAAACACGTGAATTCAATTGGCGCTGAATTCGCGAAGGTGGAAGGGGTTCATGCTATGACAGATATTACAGGATTCGGATTAGCTGGACATTTGATTGAGTTGTGTGAAGCGAGTGCTTGCAGCGCTGTGCTGAACTATTCAGAAATTCCAATTTTAGAATCGGCAAAGAGATCTGCCGCACAATTCATTTTTCCAGATATAACAACAAAGAACTTTCAAAACATTCAACCTAAAATAAGCCCGCTGAATGGCGAGCAATTGTTGGTGCTCTGCGACCCGCAAACCTCGGGAGGTTTGCTCGTCACTTTTCATGAAAATTCATTGAGTGAATTGAATCAACTTTGTGCGCTTCACAACGAAACGCTTACCGTTATTGGAAGACTTCAAGAAGCAAATGAAATTTGTGTGGAAGTCGTGTGAACAAGGTCACGCAATTGATTGTTGGTTTGATGTAACTTTGCAAAAATATAAATTATGTACCCACCAGAATTAGTAGCACCTATGCGTGCTGAATTAACAAATATTGGCTTTGAAGAAACTACAACTGCTGATCTTGTAACCAACGCAATCAATACTGAAGGAACCGTTCTCATGGTTTTGAATTCAGTATGCGGATGTGCTGCAGGAAGTATGCGTCCAGGTGTGAAAAAAGCTGTTCAAACAGAAGGAAAGAAGCCAACGAAAATGATTTCATCATTTGCAGGCGTAGATGCAGACGCAGTTAACATGGCTAGAAAGTTCATGTTACCGTACCCTCCTTCTTCTCCATGTATTGCGCTTTTTAAAGACGGGATATTGCAACACATGATCGAGCGTCACCACATTGAAGGTCGCACAGCAGACATGATTGCCGCTCACTTGAACGGAATGTTCGAAGAGTTTTGTTAAGATTATTTTAGTTGAAGAAAGCCTCACTTCGGTGAGGCTTTTTTATGCGAATATTTCTGAAAAGAGTTCCTCTACTTTTCCAACTTTAATAACTTGAATGGCAGCTGATCCTTGGATTTTATTGAAAGAAGAAACGTAGATTTTTTCGAATCCCAATTTCGCCGCTTCTTGAATGCGTTGATCTAATCTTGAAACCGGACGAATTTCACCACTTAGTCCTACTTCCCCACAGAAACAAGCCTTTCGCGTAATGGCAATGTCTTCGTTGCTCGAAAGAATTGCAGAGATGACAGCTAAATCCAACGCGGGATCTTCAATCTTAATTCCACCTGCAATATTCAAAAAAACATCTTTCATTCCCAATCGGAATCCGCATCGCTTTTCCAATACAGCAAGCAACATATTCAATCTTCGTAAATCGAATCCTGTTGTGCTTCGCTGAGGCGTTCCATACACCGCTGTACTTACGAGCGCTTGTATTTCCATCATCATGGGCCGTGCACCTTCCATAGCAGCCGCTATTGCCGATCCACTCAAGTGTTCTGTGCTTGAATCGATAAGTATATCACTCGGGTTTTCCACGGCCTTCAATCCAGAACCTAACATTTCATAAATTCCCAATTCATGGGTTGAACCGAAACGGTTTTTGTGACAACGTAAAATGCGGTAAATGTGATGACGATCCCCTTCAAACTGCAAAACAGTATCGACCATGTGCTCCAACACTTTCGGACCTGCGAGGCTTCCCTCTTTGGTAATGTGTCCGATTAAAAATATGGGAGTATGCGTTTCCTTCGCATACTTCATCAATTGCAAGGTGCATTCACGTACTTGCGAAACACTGCCTGGCGCGCTTTCTACGCTTTCGCTTTGAAGGGTTTGAATGGAATCGATTACGACAATGTTCGGTTTCATTTCATTCAAATGATGAAGAATCTGATCTACGGAAGTTTCCATCAAGACCATACAGCGCGGATTGTCGAATCCTAGACGTTGCGCACGCATTTGAATTTGCTCTTCGCTTTCTTCACCCGAAACATACAAGACCGTGAAGTTTAATTGTTGAAGGGCCATTTGCAAAAGCAAGGTAGACTTTCCAATGCCCGGCTCTCCTCCAAAAAGAATTAAAGAACCCGGAACTATTCCTCCACCTAACACACGATTTAATTCACCATCGATTAAAGGAAAGCGTTTGCGTTCTTCAATTTCAATGTCTGAAATGGATTTCGGTTGTGCGTTGGGTTTGATGCGAATTTTCGAAGTGTTCGAATCGCGGTTCACCACCTCTTCCACTATTGTATTCCATTCGTTGCATGAAGGACATTTACCCAACCACTTGGGGCTTTGTGCACCACAACTTTGACAGAAAAAAGAAGTTTTAGTCTTTGCCATTCCCCAAAAATGCGAAGAAGAATTGAGAACGAAGGCGTATGTTTATAAGTCTTTTATTCGGCGAATATGCGAATAGAGCCAGTTTGAGATTTCAAGTTGCCTTGACGGTCTTTGAATTCGATGAGCCAATAGTAATAAGCTGGCTGACATAATTCGCCATTCATGTTCTTTCCATCCCAGACTGATTGTCCACCTGATTGATAAACCTTTCTACCGTTGGCATCTGTGATTTCAAAATTGACAGCTTCGCTTACGTTGCGAGCGTTATACAACACATCGAACACATCGTTCTTACCGTCGAATCCAGGTGCGAAGGCCGTTACAGGAGAAAGCTTTGCAGGACGATAAACCTCAATGGTTTTTTCTTCAACCATAACTTCTTCACCTCTTGAAACTAAATACTTTATTGTATATGTTCCTTCTTCAGTGAATTCGTGCGCAATCGACTGTCCTTGTCCGTCGAATCCATCTCCGAAATTCCATACATACGAGTCAGCTTTTTCAGCGGCACCGAAGAAGAAATATCTCAAATTT
>JBEIFO010000253.1:0-3706 GCA_040382375.1 Crocinitomicaceae bacterium | reverse complement strand
CCCTCTTCGTAGTTCGCCTTTATTTCTTCGGCGTTTGAAGTGGTAATAAATTCTTCAGCAGGGAAGGGATCAATGCCAAGCGCGCGCAACTTTGCGAGTGCTTCTCTGCGTACAATTTCTTCAGGGGAAAGATTCAAATTCATGAACGCGAATTTAGCACAATTACGAACTCGCCCTTCGGTTCGTGTGTGCTGAAATGCGCTAAAAGTTCAACAAGGGTTCCGCGACGAGTTTCTTCGAATTTCTTCGATATTTCGCGGGAGACAGAGCATTGACGGTCTTCACCACAGAATTTTATTAACTGTTCTAAGCATTTCACCATACGGTGAGGCGATTCATACAGAACAGAAGTGAAGGGGTTTTCGGCTATTCGCTTGAGTTGTGTTTCTCTTCCTTTTTTTTGTGGAAGGAACCCTTCGAAAATAAATTTATCGGTTGGAAGTCCACTATTCACGAGCGCCGGAACGAAAGCCGTTGGGCCAGGAAGGCACTCAACCGGAATGTTGTTTTGAATGCACGCACGAACCAACAAAAATCCAGGATCTGAAATTCCTGGTGTTCCTGCATCGGAGATAAGGGCTACCGATTGCGACTGTTGAATGCGTTCAATAATATGATCGAGTTTTTGATGCTCGTTGTGTTGGTGGAAAGCCACCAGTTGTTTTGAAAATTCAAGGTGATGCAACAACCGAACGCTCACTCGGGTGTCTTCACACAAAATGAAATCACACTCTTTCAAAATGCGAATGGCCCGCAGGGTAAGGTCTTCAAGGTTTCCAACTGGTGTTGGGACTACGAATAGTCTCATACCATGTAACGTCTGTTCACCAAATCGGTAAAGTCTTTCGTTGCCATAGAATCTGGATTCCAGCTGTACTTATCTTTCAGAGTTTGAAGAACACGCATGGCTTCATCGCGATTGGTGTTGTTCAATTTCTCCAATGTCACTTCATACTCTTGGTTGTTTCCTTTGAACAAATCTTTGCAGAACTGAAAGCGCTGATTCAATGAAATATTCTTTTTCAAATCGCTAATCGGAGAACCCTCTAACTTCTTAGCAATAGTCGCTTGCTGGCTTGCATTTTCTTTGAACGTGTCGTTCAACGAAACCATCGGCTTCACTTCCCCCTTCGGAGCTTCTATAGCCGGCTCATCATTCGGTATCAATTGAAAAACGATGTCTTCGTCGTTATCCTCATCTTCCTCTTGCGAAGCACCTTGTGCAACATCTTTCGTAGAATCTTGCAAAGCACTTGCATCTTGCGCAACATCTTGCAAAGCATTTGCATCTTGCGCAACATCTTTCGTAGAATCTTGCAAAGCACTTGCATCTTGTGCAACATCTTTCGAAGAATCTTGCAAAGCATTTGCATCTTGTGCAACATCTTTCGAAGAATCTTGTGCAACAACTTGCTCCACCTCCTTAATCGCATCAATCAAATTCACTTGGTTGGCAAGCTCTGTAGGAGGGGCAATAGGGGTAAAATCTATTTTTATGGGCTCAGAGGTTTCTAAAACCGCTTGCATTTTTTCAGCCGGAGTAATTGTTTCAGTGAATGCTTTGAAGCGAAGAACGATTAGTTTTTCGTACAATTCACTGCATAATTCAACCAAATGCTGCGTTTGATCTGGCGACATGTTGCCAGAAAGCAGTTCGTTAATGTTGTGATGAAGATTGTCTGAAAGTTCTTTTAAGCGTGTAGCGTTTTCCATAGTACAATTTGTACTTCAAAAATAAACTCCCAATGCTTTCCTTTTCAGGAAGTATTGGGAGTTATTAAAAGCGGAAAGTGAACACTTACCTCCTTTGGAGGTCGAGATTAGTTTCCTTCGGTTCCTTCAATTGATTCTTTCGGAATTTCAGGATATACAACCAACGGACAATCGCCAGGGGCTGCAACCAATTCTTTATCTAAAGTTTCAGGTGTTACTAAAAGTTGAGTTGCAATTTTGTTAGTAGGATCGAGCTGTAAGACTTTATTCCAAGCTGACTTCGAACAGTTGATGTCGCCCATATTGCCGTAGTACAATCCAAGGTATTGGTAGGCCTCAGCTAAATTCTTTTTGTTCTTTTCAATGATCGCAGGATCTTGTCCAACTAAAATAATTCCTTTTTCATAGAATGGTTTTGCCAATCCTTTTGCTGGGCTTGCTTCTGTAGCTGAAGCAAGGTCTATTTTGTTCTGACTTTTTGCTACCCAGAACCAAGCTTCAGGATAACGAACAGAACTTCTGCGGAATGTCGTGTCTGCTAGTACATATTGCTGAGAGAAATAATACATCTGACCTTGAATGAACTGATCTTTAGGATCAGCTCCCAATTTCAATGTCTTCTTTTCATACCAATCTGCTGCTTTGCTGTATAGCTTAATGCGAAGCGCCTCGTTCTCTTTTCCTTTCGAAGCAATGGCCTTGTTAGTATAAATCGTTGCAATTTCGTTGTAACCCTCTGTGTACTCTGGGAATAACGCAAGCGCTTTTTCTAAATAAACGATTGCAAGACTGTCTTGACCCAATCCCATGCAAATTTTGTTATAGTTCACATAATCTGAAACGTCTTGGTTTTTTACCTCTTGTCTAGCGAAGTAGATGTCCATGAATTTTTTCGCTTCGGTATAGTTCTTTAATTCCAGGTATGAGTATCCTAAAACACGATTTAACTTGTGATTGCCTGGATCGCAAGGCATGGCTGCAGTAACCTCTGTAATCGCATTTTCGTAATTTTTTGTCAAATAAAAGAAAGAAGCATAACGTTGCTGAATGCGGCAAGAATTGTTCAACTCCAAATATTTAGCATAAGCGGCTATGGCTTCTTCAAAGCGACCGTAGTCTTTTAATAATTCTGCTTTAACTCGGTAAGATGGGGCAAACGTGGGGTCAGTAGCAATGGCTTCATTGTAAAATTTCAATGCCTCATCGTTATTTTTAGCACCTTGATATAATTTTGCTTTTCTGTATAAAGCGGGTACATATTTCGAATCTATTTCAAGACACTTGTTGTACTCTGTAATGGCAAATGATTGGTTATTCACTTCTTTGAAACTAAAGTAATCTCCGAGAGTCAAACCCAATTGAAGGCGAATGGCTTGGTTCTCAATCTCCACTTCAGCCAGAGCGTCAAGGGTTTGCTTGGCAGCACCTAAGTTTTTAGCGTCTTCTGCAATATTCGCTGCAGCAATTGCTATGTAGGTGGTGTATTTTAAGTCCTTGGTGACTTTATTTTTTTTGAAGTCAACAATTCCACGTGCCTTTGCGAAGTAGGCATCTGCTTTTCCGCCATTTCCTTCGCGCATTTCTATTTGTCCAAGACCAACATAGTTCAACGGGAAAAGAGAATCGGCCTTCACTCCAGCTAAGAAAGCTTCTTTCGCTTCAGCTGTTTTGCCAGCGTCTATGATCTTACCATCAATTGCCCATTCCAAATAATTGAATCCGTCAACAGCAAATTTCTCGGCGCTGTTGGGCATGCTGGCCAAATCGCGAAGTGCTTTTTCATAACGCTCATTCAAAGTTGAAGTGCGAATAGGATCGAATGCTGGATTTAATTCCAGTGGAGTTTTTTGTGCTGTGCACGAAAGAAGCAGCACATTGGCTGCAAGGATTGTGAATAGGTTCTTCATATTCATGTTTACTTATTTCAGGTTTAGTCTTTAATTCTAATAACTCTTGTTGGCGACGTAGCAGCAACCATGCCCATTTTGTGAAT